>DAOUPR010000248.1 GCA_030626065.1 Clostridium sp.
AAAATAAATAAATAAATAAATAAATAAATAAATAAATAATACTAATACTATTACTATTATTATGAGTATTAGTATTCAAAAGATATCTTAATCTTCTAGTCATTTGTTTTTTGATTTTTTAAATTTTCAATTCTTTAATTCTTTAATTCTTTAATCTTTTAATCTTTTAGTCTCTTAATGTTTTAATCTTTTGATTGTGCATTGTGCATTTTTTCTACTTAAGTTCCACCATGGTAACTCCACTACCACCTTCACCATAAGCACCTACTCTATAGGCTCTTACATGCGGATGATTTTTAAGAAGGTCTTGAATGACTTTCCTTAAAACTCCAGTTCCCTTACCATGAATTATTGTAACTTCATTCAGTCCCGCAAGATAGACTTCATCTAAATATTTATCTGTTTCAAAGGTAGCCTCACTTGAATCCATTCCCCTTAAATCAAGAGAAGTAGGTATAGACTGTAATTTTAATTTTGCCTCTCTTTTATTATGTCGTTTAACTTCTTTCTGTTTTCCACCAACTTCTCTTATATCTTTAATGTTAACTTTTATTTTCATAATTCCTGCTTGAACTTGAACCTCGCCTTTATTATCTTGTTTTGAAAGTACAATGGCATTTGTATTAAATTTAGGTAAATACACTTCCTGTCCTTCTTTAACCTTCTGCAATTTATTACCTTTATCAACACCTAAACTTATGTCTTCTTCTGATTTATTCAATTTTTTATTTAATTTTTGTTTCTGGTCTTCAATCTTTTGTCTTACTTCATTAGAATAACCCATAGTTTCGAGTTTTCTAATTTCCTTTAATACTTTATCTGCCTCTTCTTTTGCTTCTCTTAAAATCCTTTTTGCTTCTTGCTTTGCTGCTATTGTTTCTTTATCTCTTATTTTATCTAATTTCTCAACCTTTTCTTGATACTTTTCCTTCAATTTAACCGCTTCATTTTTGGCTCCCTCAGCAATTACTGCATCTCTTTGTGCACTAACATTATTATTTTGAAGTTCTTGTATCAAATCTTCAAATCTAAGAGTATCTTCTGAAATTCCTCTTCTAGCATCTTCAATTATATATTCTGGAAGTCCAAGTCGTTTTGAAATTTCAAAGGCATTGGATTTTCCAGGTATACCAATTAATAATTTATAAGTTGGTCTTAAAGTCCTAACATTAAACTCTACAGATGCATTAGTTACACCTGACTGTTTGATTGCATACCCTTTTAATTCACTATAGTGTGTAGTTGCAAATATCTTTGAACTCTTCTTTCTTAAATTCTCAAGAATTGATATTGCAAGAGCTGCACCCTCTGTAGGATCTGTTCCTGCACCTAATTCATCAAACAAAACTAGAGATTTTTCATTAGCATGCTGAATTATGTTTACAATATTAGTCATATGAGATGAAAAGGTAGATAAACTTTGTTCTATACTCTGTTCATCTCCAATATCCGCGAATATATCTTCATAAAAACTCACTTCTGAACCATCAAGCACAGGAATCATAAGCCCACTAATAGCCATTAAATGAAGTAATCCTACAGTTTTAAGTGTTACTGTTTTTCCTCCAGTATTTGGTCCTGTAATAATTACTGCGTCTATGTCTTCCTTAATATATATATCATTTTCAACAATTTCTTTTGGACTTATTAGTGGATGTCTTGCTCTCAGTAAATTGAAACATCCATCTTCTCTTACTCTAGGTTTTGTTGCATCAATTTTATCTGCATACCTAGCTTTAGCAAATATAAAGTCAAGTTCCCATAAAATAGCTCCATTAACCTTAATAACCTTCACATTTTCTTCTACTTTTAAAGATAACTTACTTAATATCTTTTCAATTTCAGCTTGTTCTTTCAATCTTAATTCTCTTATTTCATTATTCAGATTAACCAAACTAATGGGTTCAATGAACAAAGTAGCCCCTGTCGAACTTTGGTCATGAACAATTCCAGGTACATTCCCCTTATTTTCAATCTTAACAGGAAGTACATACCTATCTCCTCTTACAGTATAAATGCTTTCTTGCAGAGACGATGAGTACTGCCTTACGAGTGAATTAACTTTGCTTTTAATAGATGATGTCTTTTCTTTAATTGTTTTTCTTATTTCAAAAAGCCTTTGGCTAGCTCTATCTGCTATCTCATTTTCACCAATTATTGCTCTATCAATCTCATCTTCTAAGGATTTTAAAGGAGTAAATCCATTTGCTAGATTCTTCAGATTTCTATAATCCATTTCTCCTTCATTATTAAAAATAAACCCTCTCATAGATCTAGTAGATCTTAATAGCGCTGAAATTCTAATAAGCTCTATTGGAAATAATGTAAATCCCTTTGATGATTTTGTAATTGTATCTCTAACATCGTAAAGTCCCATAAAAGGTGGTGTACCTTTTTTAGCTACCAAAAGAAATGCTTCATAGGTTTCGTCTAGATGCTTATTTACCCTAAATACATTATCATAGGGTTTTAATTCGTCAATATATTCTTTACCAACAGATGTTGCACAATACCCCTTCATTGTATCCTTAATTTTATTAAATTCTAATTTTTTTAAAGATCTTTCATTCATAAATATTTCTCCTTTATTCAACGCCTCTTTTAAAATGACCTCTTGTATAATTTCCTTCTAATTTATCTTTTTTTTCGTTTTTAAAATAGTTTAATACTGCCATACATTCCTCATAATTCTCATCAATAAAATCAATCCTAAATTTCTTAAATCCTAAATTTGTGAGTTCTTTAGTATTATCAAGCAAACTAGTTGTTACAGAATTATATATATGACTCCTACAGTATTTATCGTTCAATATAAGAAATTTATTATCTTTTCTATCTTTTAAATAATAATCTCCATTACTACATACAGTGTTATTTTTAGTTCCCTTGCAAGAATTATATCCTACTGGACAGTATTCACTTACCATAACTTCATATTTACCATAAATCAAACAAATAGATTTATCATTTCTTATTTCTCTAATTTCTTTTTTATTGAGTTCAATTGATGGAATAAACCCTTCTAAATGTTCATTCCAAAAATCTGCTGTTTCTTTATTAAATACGTTAAGCTTATAATCTCCATAAATTTTAGTTTTAGTTCTATACTGATTAATAATACCTATATTCCCTGTTACTATTCCATCGATATTATCTAAATTATCATCAATATATCTACAAACACTATCATACTCTTCCTTTATAATGTTAGGAACTTTCATATAAATATTTGCATCTATTTTCTTAGAAAAATCGTAAGTAAATCCTCTCTTAAATGGATCAACTATTATATTTGAAACTTTTGAATCTATGGATGCTTTAAGTGCCTCTTCTGATAATACATATACAAATAATTCATCTTTTAATTCAATACCTTTTTTATTTTCCTTGTTTTTATCAGATGACTTTATCTCTATTTGGTTTATTTCTTCTTTTTTTGCTAACATATCTTCTTTTCTATATAATACTGCTCTATCGTTACCTTCATTATTCCTATCTTTACTCCTCTTATAACTATTAATCTCAGAAAACATAATTTTTTTAATTAAATTTCTACGTACATTATTTAATGTAGAAATTGGAATAAATCCATCTCCAAAAACCTTAAAATCAATTTCATTAATTAAGAATGGTGTATCTCCTGTTTTCTTTAAACTTTTAATTATTCTATCTTTGTCTAAAGGTCTATTAATAGGTGTCTGAACTTCTTCTCCCAATTCTTCGTATAATTGTCCCTTATACATTGCCCATAATTTTACTTTTTTCCCTGCAACAAATTCTATACTTATATCAAAATTAAACTTTTTACTATATTTATCCTTAAATGTACCCTCTAGTTCCTTCATCAAATTAACATCTAATGTCTTATATAATTTATCCCCTCTAAAATATTTCTGAGGAAATAATTTCACCTTCTGTCCTTTTTTAGCTTCTGTAACTTCTTTATTATTCATAATAATTTTTGTTACAATGAAACCTCCATCTTCAATTCTCACTCCATCTTGTAGACATATATCTTCTTTTAATATAATCTCCAAGCTTTCTTCTATTCTTCCAAGATATACCCCAGTGTTTTTAGGGAAATTAAGTGCCATAAGATCTGAATTATTCTTACCATTAAGATATCCCTTAGAAAAACCTTCTCTATTAAACAATTGAGCAAGAATTTTTGTTTCTTTCTCAATATCAAATTTTTGTCCATCATAGTAAGCATCTATAGCCTTTCTATAAGCTCTTACAACTCCCGCAACATATTCAGGCCTTTTCATTCTTCCTTCTATTTTCAAAGAAGAAGTACCTGTTTTTATTAACTCTGGAATATTCTCTATAGTACATATATCTTTTGGACTTAACAAATACCCCTTTTTAATGTTGTCTTCCTCATTTGAAACAAGTTCATATGGCAGTCTGCAAGGCTGAGCACATCTCCCTCTATTTCCACTTCTACCTCCAATTATTGAGCTCATTAAACATTGACCAGAATAACATATGCAAAGAGCGCCATGAATAAACACCTCTGTTTCAATACCATTCCTCAAAGATATATCTTTTATCTCATCTAAAGATAACTCTCTTGAAAGTACAATCCTTTCAAAACCAAAATCCTTTAAAAATTTAGCTCCTTCCAGATTATGAACTGTCATCTGAGTTGAAGCATGAATTTCAAAATCCGGAAATAAATTTCTTACCTTTTTAGCCACTCCAATATCTTGAATGATTAAAGCATCTACTCCAATTT
>DAOUPR010000209.1 GCA_030626065.1 Clostridium sp.
CCTTCTTTATCGATAATATAAGAAGTAGGAAAAGCTGCCACTAAATAATCATTTGACACTACGCCCTTATCGTCAAGTAATGTAGTGAAAGTATATCCTCCTTCATCCACGAATTTTTTAGCTTCTTTCTTACTTTCTTTAACATTTACTGCTAGTACAACAATATCTTCATTCTCATTATTAAATGTTTCTAAATCAGGCATTTCTTCAACACAAAAATGACACCAAGTTGCCCAAAAGTTAATTAATACAAACTTACCTTTATAATCACTCAAAGAAACTTGATTTCCTTCTAAATCAGTCAAAGTGAAATCAAGAGCCTCTTTACCTACTTCTAAAACAAATTCATCAACGTCTCCATTTTCTTCACTTATGTTTTTTTCACTTGATTCTTCTTTGCTCACATCCACTGCATTTATATCTTCACTGTTTGTATTTAATTTTGATATATTTCTAGGATTATCTGTTAAAGCTACATATATCAACACTCCTAGCACTACAATAATAGCACCTATTCCTATTGTTTTTTTCTTCATATAAAATCCTCCTACTCATTTCTACTTTATAATATTTTTATTTTATAATATTTCTTAATTTTATAACTTTTCTCAAATATATACCCAAATACATATTATTCTTCCAAGCAATTACTAACTGAACAATCTACTAATTGTATTCATTTTATCAAAGAACATAATCAATCCAAAAATAATCAATACTACTCCACTAATTTTAGGTAAATATTCTAAATACCCAATAAATTTTTTCATTATATTTCTAAAAGAGTTAATGAAAATTGCGGTTAAAATGAATGGAACAGCCATTCCTAAAGAATATACAAACAATAACAACACACCTTTCATAATAGTACCTAAAGCACCAGCGTATATTAAAATAGATGCTAAAACTGGACCAAAACAAGGAGTCCAACCTGCCGCAAAAGCCATTCCCATTAAAATCGAACTAAACCAATTTGTTACTTTAGAAGGTGTAGACAATTTCTTTTCCATTTGCAAAAAACTTATTTTTAGTACACCTATCATATTTAATCCAAATATTATTATTATGATTCCACTTATTTTAGAAAATATTTCTTTGTTTCTTATAAATATCTTTCCTAAAAATGAAGCAGACGTTCCCATAATCATAAAAATTATAGTAAATCCGATAACAAAACCTATCGTCCTTGTTATCGCGAGTAGCCTTTTCTTTGAAAGTTCACTTTCAATACTAGTACCCGTTATATACATTATATAAACCGGAATAAGCGGCAATACACACGGCGAAAAAAATGATAAAAATCCAGCCCAAAAGGCAATTAAAAAAGAAATATTCTGTGTCACCATACCATCTCCTCCTTTTATTTAAATTATTAACCATATTTGAAATATAAAACTTACTTTACTGCACTTTAATATTATTAGCTATATTATACATTAAATTCAGAATACCTGCTAGGGGTATTTTAAGATAAAATATTATTCACCCAAATAAAATGCACTTAAATTCTAGGTATTCCATTACAACAAAAGAACCCCTTGATTATTCAAATCAAGGGGTTCTTTTATATTTTCCCAAAAATTCATTCACATAAAAAACACTTTAACTTTAATAATATTATTTAAACTAAAGTTTAAATAATATTTTATAAAAGAACAATATTCTTATCTTCACATTCTTTCACTATTTTATCTGTCCATATTGATGCTTGAACTTCTCCAACATGTGCCTTTCTTAAGAAAAACATACATATTCTTGATTGTCCAATACCGCCTCCAATTGTATATGGAAGCTTGCCCTCTAATAACCTTTTATGAAAATCGTAACTCTCTCTTTCAGATGATCCACTAATTTCAAGCTGTTTTCTTAACGCGTCTTCATCAACTCTTATTCCCATAGAAGATAATTCAAGTGCACAGTTTAATACTGGATACCAAAATATAATATCTCCATTTAAATTCCAATCGTCATAATCTGGAGCTCTTCCATCATGTTTCTCACCTGACTTCAGCTCTCCTCCAATTTGCATCACAAAAACTGCACCTTTTTCTTTAGTAATTTCATTTTCTCTTTCTTTAGGAGAAAGTGTAGGATATCTATCTTCAAGTTCTTGAGTTGTTATAAAATAAATTTCTTTGGGAAGTATTTTATCTATTTCAGAATAAAGTCCATTGACATATTCTTCAGTATCTTTAAATACGCCGTAAAGTTTTCTTACAATTCCCTTTAAATATTCTAAATTTCTATCTTCTTTATTAATAACTTTTTCCCAATCCCATTGGTCAACGTATATAGAATGCAAATTATCAAGTTCTTCATCTCTTCTAATAGCATTCATATCAGTATATAACCCTTCTCCTACTTCAAATTGGTATCTAGCTAATGCTAATCGCTTCCATTTAGCTAAAGATTGCACAATTTCTAAATCTGAATTTTTAACATCTAGAGCATCAAACCCAACTGGTCTTTCAACTCCATTCAAATTATCATTAATCCCTGTTGATTTTCTAACAAAAAGTGGAGCTGATATCCTCATTAAATCCAAAGCATTTGATAATTTCTGTTCAAAAAAATCTTTTGTTTTTTTAATTCCAACTTCTGTCTCCCTCAAATTCAATACTGGATAATAATCCCCATCAACTAAATATTGTTCCATTTTTTCTCCTTAAAAAAGCAGATAATGCCTCTACCTTTATAAGGACTCACCTCCCTATGTATATCCCTTATTATAGTCAAAATATATTTTTTTGTTTCTAACTATCAATTTAAAATATTTTCAATCAATTCTAACTCATCTGGAGTAAATTCTAAATTATTTATAGTAGCCACACAATCATCTATCTGACTAACTTTACTAGCACCCACTAAAACAGAAGTTATAGTCTTATGACTAAGTACCCAAGCTAATGCCATTTGAGCCATCGTTTGATTTCTGTTTAAAGCCAAGTCATTTAGTTTTTTTACTCTATCCACAACTTCTTCTGTTATATCTTCTCTCTTTAAAAACACACTATTGCTTGCAGCTCTAGAATCTTTTGGAATACCATTTATATACTTATTAGTAAGAATTCCTTTAGCTAAAGGTGAAAATGTAATACACCCAACTCCTTCTTCTTCAAGTAAATCCAAAAGCCCATCTTCAACCCATCTATCTAGCATTGAATATCTTGGTTGATGGATTAAACAAGGTGTCCCCATATCTTTCAAAATACCAATAGCTTTTCTAGCTTCTATCTGTCCATAATTTGACAATCCAACATAAAGTGCTTTCCCTTGTCTTACTATTAAATCTAAAGCCGCCATAGTTTCCTCTAGTGGTGTCTCTGGATCTGGTCTATGATGATAAAAAATATCAACATAATCTAAATTCATACGTTTAAGACTTTGATCTAAACTTGAAACCAAATATTTTTTAGAACCCCAATCTCCATAAGGGCCAGGCCACATATTATACCCTGCTTTAGAAGAAATAATCATTTCGTCCCTATGAGCTTGAAAATCAGCTTTAAGTATTCTTCCAAAATTCTCTTCTGCAGAACCTGGAGGTGGTCCATAATTATTTGCAAGGTCAAAGTGTGTTATTCCAAGATCAAATGCTCTCCTTATCATCTCTCTACTATTACCATAAAGAGTTTCATCACCAAAATTATGCCAAAGGCCTAGTGAAATTGCTGGTAACTTCAGCCCACTTTTACCACATCTATTATATATCATAGAATTATATCGTTTTTCTTCTGGTGTATACATCATTTTATCTCCCTAAGATTTTTTGAGGTGCGTATTCCAAAACTTCCCTTACACTATTATACATATATAACTGCATAAACTGCAAGATTTCTTCATATTTATATTATAGCAGACTTGAGAATCTTATGGATAGTTATTATGAACACAAAAGTATACTAGAAGCTTTTGAAAATGGAAATAAGGATTTAGTCCTGGATTTATTAAATAAAAATATTCAATAAATATACGTATATAAAGCACTATGTGACAAACATAGTGCTTTATATAGGAAATTCAATCTATTAATCAGTAAGCTTAAATTTATTAACCTGTTCTTTCAACATTTCTGCTTGACTAGATAACTCTTCACTAGCTGCTGCTGTTTCTTCTGATGTTGCTGAATTTGTTTGAACAACATCTGAAATTTGAAAAACACCCTGATTTATCTGTTCTACTCCAATAGATTGCTCATTTGATGCAATTGAAATATCTTCTACTAGATTTGTTACTTCAGTAATTCCTCTTACTATTTTACTCAAAGCTTCTGCAGTAATAGTTGCAATATTGGTTCCATCATTAACACTATCAATTGATCCTTGAATTAAAGTTGTAGTTTCTTTTGCAGCATTTGCAGAACGTGCGGCAAGATTTCGAACTTCTTCAGCAACTACTGCAAACCCCTTTCCATGTTGTCCGGCTCTCGCTGCCTCTACTGCCGCATTTAGAGCTAGTATATTAGTTTGAAAAGCTATTTCGTCTATTACTTTAATTATTTTTGATATATTATTTGAAGAATCATTTATTTCATTCATAGCGTTAAGCATTCTATTCATCTCATTATTTCCCAATACAGCATTTTCTTTTGTTTCTTCAGCAATACCTTGTGCTTTTCCAGCTTTTTTGGCATTTTCTTTAGACTGAGAAGCAATTTCTTCTATGGAAGCCGTTAATTGTTCAATAGAACTTGCCTGTTCTGTTGCTCCCTGAGATAAAGCCATACTAGAATCAGCTACTTGTTTAGCTCCAGAGGATACTTGTTCAGATGCAGTATTAATATTCAAAAGTACAGCGTTAGTATTGCTTGTCATAGTTCTAAATGCATTAGCTAAAGCTCCAAGTTCATCTTTCCTTTTTGTATCTATATCAATTTCTATATCCAAATCACCTTCTGCTATTGAATTTGCAGATATTAAAAGCTCATGAATTGGATTAGTAATTGATTTACTCATAACTAGTGAAAGTATATATCCTACAATTATTGATAAAAGTAAAATACCAGCTAAAGCCATTATATTTTTTTTAAATTCCGCCTTTGTAATTTCTTTTTCATTAGCTACTATAATATCAATATCATCTATATAATTTCCAGTCCCTATTACCCAATCATAAGGTTCATATAATAGCGAATAACCTCTCTTTAGTTTAGCTTCTGTTTCTCCTGGTTTTGGAAAATAATAATCAGTATATCCTCCACCATTTACACCTTGCTCAATAATTTTGGGTATTATTCTGTCCTGATTTGCATCTTCAAAATTTATTCTATTAGTCCCTTCCACATCTTCTCTTCCAAGAAGAACTACATTAACTCCTTCAGTAGTATCAGCCCAAAAATATCCGTTTTCATCATATTTTGAATTCCTAATCGTATCCGCTGCTATTATCTTCCCTTCTTCTTCATTAATAATACCAGCTTCAACCTGATTATAAATACCATCAAGTTGAGATACTACAATTTCTACTTCAGCTTTTATTGTTTCATCATAGCTCGTCCTCAATTGTTCTTCCATTTGAATCAATTTACTATTATTACTGGTATATAATGCATAAAAAGATGCAGAACTCAATACTCCAGCTACTAATAATATATTTATAATTACAACAAAAACAAATCTACC
>DAOUPR010000186.1 GCA_030626065.1 Clostridium sp.
ATATGCCTAAGACGATATTTGTAAGTGCTTACGGAAGAGATACATTTTTTAGTCAAGCAAGTAGGATTGGATCTAAATATTTTTTAATTAAACCAATTAATCAATCTGTATTATTTGATACAGTGATGGGTGTTTTTAATGAGAAGATGCAAAGCAAGAAAGAAAATGTGCACAATCAACTTGATTTAGAAGAGATAAAAAATATTTTGATTAATAAAAAAGTTTTATTAGTTGAAGATAATGAAATTAATCAGTTGGTTGGAAGAGAAATTATTGAGAGAGCAGGTCTTAAAGTAATTATTGCAAATAATGGTGAAGAGGCTGTTAAGCTAGTCCATAATAATAAATTTGATATAGTGTTTATGGATGTTCAAATGCCTATTCTAGACGGTTATGAGGCTACAAGACAAATAAGAAAAGATATTTCCAATAAGGAATTACCTATTATTGCAATGACTGCAAACGCTCTAAAAGGAGATAGAGAAAAAAGTATAACTTCTGGTATGAATGATTACATTTCTAAACCTATAAATCCGAATAAACTATATGATTTATTATTAAAATGGATTGGTGATAGAAAGACGGTTAGTTTCTCTAAAAAACCAGATAAGTTGCATACTATTATTGAAAACAAGGATGTTCTTGATGAGGGCACAGCTTTAATTAGACTAGGAAATAATAAAAAATTGTATGATGAATTGCTTCTAAATTTTAAAGAAAACTATTGTGATGGATATGAAAATATTTTTAAGCTTTTAGAAAATGAAGAGTGGGATGAATTAAAAAGATATATTCATACACTAAAAGGTGTAGCTGGAAATATATCAGCAAACAAGTTATACAGTAACATACAGTTAATAGAAGAAATGCTAAAAGAAGATTTAGATAAATTTAAGCTTTTGATTAGCGATACTGATGTTTGTATAAAGGAAACAATTCGAGCTATTGATGAAAAAAATCAAGATGATAAAGAAAGTACAAAAGACGTGGTTTTGTTAGTTGACTTAAAACAGCATTTATTAGAGCTTTCAAAATGGTTACATTCAGGAAAAGCTAAAAATGTAAAAGAAAAAGCTGAGTATTTAAAATCTATAGAAGTAGAAAGGGTTTACCAAAAGAGTTTAGATGATGTACTTAAATTAATTACAAAATATAGATATAAAAATGCAAAAGAAAAATTAGACGAATTATTAAAACAGCTTGAGGAGGAAATCTAGATGAAAGAACAAAACACAATTATGATTGTAGATGATACTGAAATGAATATTAGTATTTTAGTAGATGCTCTTGGAGATGACTATGATTTAGTGATAGCAATCAATGGAGTTGAGGCCTTAGAATTAATGAAAGAAGAAAAACCGGATTTAGTCCTCTTAGATATAATGATGCCTGAAATGGATGGATATACTGTGCTTGAAAAAATGAATGAAGATACTTCTAATAACAATATTCCCGTAATTTTATTGTCAGCTATAGTTGATAGTGAGTCTAAAACTAAGGGCTTTTCATTGGGAGCGGTTGATTATGTAACTAAACCCTTTGAATTGGCAGAAGTAAAAGCAAGAGTAAAAACTCATCTAGAATTGAAGGAAGCAAGAGAATTATTGAAGAATCAAAATGAAATTTTAGAAGAAAAAGTTAGAGAAAGAACTAAACAATTAGAGAAATCACAATCAGCTACTATTTATTGTTTAGCTGCTTTAGCTGAGACAAGAGATACTGAAACAGGAGGACACATAAAAAGAACTCAATTTTATGTAAGAGAATTGGCTTTTCAATTAAGAAAAATGGGCTTTTATTCAAATGAACTTACAGACGAGTTTATTGATTTATTATACCAATCTGCACCTCTTCATGATATAGGAAAAGTAGGGGTTAGAGATGAAATTCTATTAAAACCGGGAAAATTAACTGAAAATGAATTTGAAGAAATGAAAAAACATACTATTTATGGCAAAGCCACGCTTGAAGTTGGAGAAAATGAAATTGGAGAAGATTCTTTTCTCAAACTTTCAAAAGAGATAGCATATATGCATCATGAAAAATGGGATGGTAGCGGTTATCCACAGGGATTAACAGAAAATGAAATTTGTTTATCAGGAAGAATTATGGCTGTGGCAGATGTATATGATGCATTAGTTAGTAAAAGGGTTTATAAAGAAGGTTTTTCTCATGATAAAGCTGTTGAAATTATTATGGAAGGTAGAGGACATCATTTTGATCCTAATATAGTAGATGCATTTATGCAAATTAAAGATAAATTCAGAAGCGCTTAAATTAAACAAATATAGGAAGTGATTCAAAAAATTTTTCTATATTGAAATAATTAATTGCTTTTTCTATAGTTATATAGTATAAATTAAATATAATATTATGTTATTTGCACTTATTTACTATACTTTTAAAATGTATTTATTCAGATGGTAACCTTAAAAAAGTGAGGGGAAGGATTTAAAATGAAAGATTTTGTTATTGTTGCAGATTCGTGCTGTGATCTTCCAATAGAACTTATTGAAAAGTATCACATAGATTATATTGGCCTTTCGTGCAATATTAATGGGGATGAAATTGTTGAAGGTAAAGACCAAGAAATTACTTATAAAGAATTTTATAATCAGATTAGAGAAGGAGCAATGCCAATAACTTCTCAAATAAATAGTTATAGATTTAAAAAATTATTTGAAAAGCATGTAAAAAATGATACAGGCATTCTTTATATTGGTTTTTCATCAAAATTAAGTGGAACATATAATAGTTCTGTAATTGCAAAAAAAGAATTATTAGAAGAGTATCCAGAAGCGGATATTATAACAATTGATAGCAAAGCAGCTTGTAGTGGGCTTGGATTGTTAATACTTAAAGCTGCAAAATTAAAAGAACAAGGGAAATCAATGGCTGAGATCGCTCAGTGGGTTCAGGATAATAAATTAAGAATATGCCATTTCTTTACCGTAGATGATTTGTATCATTTAAAGAGGGGTGGTAGAGTATCAGCAGCTACTGCTGCGGTTGGTTCACTATTAAGCATAAAGCCTGTTATGTATACAAATGATGAAGGTGAGTTAAAACCCTATTCAAAAGCTAGAGGGATGAAAAAGGCTATAAAGATGATATATGATAATTTTGCAAGTCATCTTACAGAAGACTCTTTAGAGGATGTAATTATAGCTCATGCAGATAATTTAGAAGGTGCAGAAATGTTAAGGAAGCTAATAGAAGAAAATCATGATGTAAAGAATATTATAATTTGTAATATTGGACTAGTTATTGGTAGTCATACTGGTGCAGGCACAATGTCTGTATACTTATTAGGAACAAAACGAAAACCTGATTAGTTAGGTGTTGATTATTTTTAAATTTATGGTAGGATTATTATATAAGCTTTACTCGAGCTATAACTTAGTTTGAGTAAAGTTTATATTTATCTAAAGAAAATAAGGAGTGATTAATATGATACCTACACCTCATATTGAAGTTAAAGATGAAGGTAAAATTGCTAAAACGGTATTAATGCCAGGAGATCCATTAAGAGCTAAATTTATTGCAGAAACTTTCTTAGAAAATGTAGAAAGATTTAATACTGTAAGAAATATGTATGGATATACGGGTACTTATAAAGGTAAAACTATTTCAGTTATGGGTAGTGGAATGGGAATGGCGAGTATAGGAATATATTCATTTGAGTTATATAAATTCTATGGAGTTGAAAACATAGTACGTATAGGTTCTTGTGGTGCTTATACTAAAGATTTAAATTTATATGATGTAATACTTGTAGATGAGTCTTGGAGTGAATCAAGTTTCGCTAAAGTTCAAGGTGGATACGATAAAGACACAATAGCTGCTTCAACAGAACTAAACAATAAATTAGAAGGAATTGCTACGGAATTGGGTACTGAAATACATAAAGGTAGAATTCATTCATCAGACGTGTTCTACAGAGAAAACTTTGAAGAGTTCAAAGAAATCAATGAAAAGCACGGATGCCTTGCAGTAGAAATGGAATCTTTTGCTCTTTTCCACAATGCAAAAGTTTTAGGTAAAAATGCAGCTTGTCTACTTACAGTTTCAGATAGTCTAGTAACTCACGAAGCAACTACTTCTGAAGAGAGACAGTTAGCATTTACAAAAATGATGGAAATTGCACTAGGAATGGCAGAGTAGTTCTTTTTAAAAGATAGTTCTTCTTAAAAGATAGTGTGCAGAGTGAAGTTAAAACCTTAAGAACTTAAGGTCTAAACACTAAGACTATAAAAAAACTTAGAACTTAAAAACATGGAATATAACTATATTCCATAATTAAGTAAAACAAAAAAGATTTTCTGACCAATTTCAGAAAATCTTTTTATCTTTTTTCAAATGTTTTATTCTTTTATCTTTTAATCTTTTATCTTTTAATCTTTTATTTTTTAATCATTTATCTTTTAATCATTTCACTTCACTCTCCACACTTCACACTTGACATTATTTTTTAAAAGCTCTTCACACTATGTTTTACGAAGTGAGTTTTTTCATAAGATGACTTAAGAAGTCTTGAACGTTTGTAACGATTGTAGTAACCTCTAAGGTTCCTCTGTCTCTTAGTTTGTTTACAGCGAATTCAGAAACATCTATACTGTAGATGTAAACAGGTCTTACTTCTCCGTTTTGTATAGTGTAGGATGGAGTCATGTTTCCACTAGCAATTGTGTGTAGTTGTGTTGCAAGACAAATTAGTGTTGTAGCTTTTCTTGTGTGTTTTCTCATCTCGTTTTGTGCTTGATATACATCTGCAAAAACTGGAGGAAGTGGGCCATCATCACGAATTGAACCTGCTAGTACTAGAGGAACATTATTTTTAAGTGCACTATTTACAATTCCGCTATCGATATTATATTTTTCAATGAATTTTTCTATAGAACCTTCTCTTCTAGCTTTATTTATAACATCTAAATGTTTGTAATGACCGTCTTGTACGTATTCTTGAGAATAAATATTTTGGCCGAGGGCAGTTTGGAACATTCCTGCTTCTAAGTCGTGAGTTGCCATTGCATTACCGGCAAGAACGGCATCTACATAACCATTTTCAATTAATGCAGAAAAGGCATTCCTAGAGTCATAATCAAATACAACAGCAGGGCCAAGTACCCATACTACATAACCATTCTCTTTTTCGTATTCTAGTAAGTCATAAAGATTATCATAATCTTTTGAATAAGCTGTTTCACGGCTTCTTCCTTGTCTGAAAGCAAAAGCTTGTTCTTCAGCATCTTCGTTAGCAAAACCTCCTTTATGTATATAGATACCTTGCATAGTATCTTCTTTTCTGCCAACTATAACTTTGTCACCAACTTGAAGATTTCTGAATTCTACAACTTCAATTTCATTAGAATCTCTTAAAACAGGGACACTATCCATTCTGCTTTCGTTAGCTAGTATCCATTTTCCAGCCACTTTAAAATATTCTGGGTAAATTGAAGTTCCGTGATAATTTTCGGGTGCTACACCTTTTATTACAACTTTTTCTGTTTTTACATCTGGTGCGCTTAAAAAAGGTTCTTCCTTAAAATTTGGTGCAGTATAATTTGGTATTTTAAATGACATTGATATCCTCCTTAGTAATTTTAATATAGTATTGATAATACATTACTTTATAAGTTTATGATATAATATACAGTAAAAAATGTAAAGAAGGGGTAAAAATGCAAAGGGAAAAAGAAACGAGTAGTATAGGGGCAAAAACTTTTTTGGTATCTTTAGGTATTTTGTTAGTATTAATGATATTTGCTGGAATTATTTCTAGGGTAATTCCAGCTGGAAATTTCGAAAGAACAGTTTTAGATGGAAGAACAGTAATAGATCCTGATTCATTTCACTTTATTCAAAAAGAGAGTTTCCCAATATGGAGGTGGTTTACATCACCAATAGAAGTCTTGTGGGGAGAAGACTTTTTAATAATTGATGTAATTATTATTTTCTTGTTTTTTATTGGTGGTTCAGTAAATGTATTGAAAAATTCAAATGTTATCAATGCTATATTAGGTAAAATCATAATTAAATTTGAGGATAAAAAATATATTTTAATGGCAATCATTACTTTTGTTTTTATGCTTTTTGGTTCCGTGATAGGGATGTTTGAAGAAGTAGTTCCTCTAGTACCGATTATAGTTGCATTAGCCTATTGTTTTGAATGGGATGCTTTGATTGGTTTAGGTATGGTCGTGCTTGCAGCTGGATTTGGTTTTACAGCAGCAATAGC
>DAOUPR010000019.1 GCA_030626065.1 Clostridium sp.
GTTCCAATACCACGACCTCTATAACCATCTCTTATATAAAATTGAGATAAACAACCTACTTGGTCTTCAACAGAATCCATATCAAAAAATGTAGCAAAATCATTGTCATAGACTTCTTTTGCTGACAAATTACAGTAAACATATCCAACCACTTGGTCATCATCCTTGGCTATCATAATAAAGTTTTCATCCGCTTTTTCTAGTGAAGGGAGAAATCGTGTTTCGAATGACATGGTATCAAATCTTTCAGGTGTAATCTTTGCTTTACTTTTCTGATATGCCATCAATTCGTTGCATAGTGATTTCACTAAATACGCTCCTTCTTCTCTTATAATTTCGTACTTTATCATGTAATTGACCTCCTTGATAAATTGAATTAATTTAATTGTAACAAAAGAACTAAATAAGACAAGTATGCAACATTTTATGATTAAGGCAGAAATAGTTGAGTATTGGAGTTATATGAGGATTATTTATAAAAGGTTTTTAGGTTAGCCTGACCCTTATTTTTATACTAAAAAGCCACTAGTACAAAAACTAGTGGCTTTTAATACGATTAGTTAGCATTTATTTATTAAGTTCTTTAAGTAAATTATATAACATTGTCGCAACCTCTGCTCTTGTCGTATTGTTAGTTGGGTCAATTTTATTGTTACTACAATTTATTAGCCCTGCACTAATCATGTAATCTACACTAGCTATATTTTAAAAGGCTATACCTTATAGAATGCATTAATTAAATTATATTTTTTCTTTTGCTTTAATAATACACGATTATCAACTTGAAGCTTGGAATATATTTTGCTTAAATGATTCCTCACCGTCCCTACAGATATAAATAGCTCTTGTCTAAAACAATAGCCTTATAATAATCCTCAGACGTATTTACAAGTGCTTTAAGAATATGATATTTGATACTCCCTCCAAAACAAGAAATTAATTCAAGAATTTTTCTATCATCATCCAATGAATCTACTTGCTTAATAATAACCTCTTCTATGTCCTTAGTGATTTCCAAATGTCTTATTTTTCCGTTATCCAAAATACATCTACCGAACTTTTCTTCTTTAAAAAGTATATTTTTATTAAAAATCTCTTTTGTTATTAAATTTAGATAAATATGATTAGGGTGTGACGACAAAAGGGGCGGACTAAAGTATAGTCCCATTACTCCAAATTAAAAAAGGTAATTTTAGTTTTATATAGAATAATATATTAAGAAATAGAGTTGACTATATAAAATTAATAACAAACAATAAAGAAGGTTTAGGATGATTAACATTTTTTTAAGGTAGATTTAATTAAGGGGAGTGAAAGTAATGAGTGATAAAGTAAAATGTTCTAATTGTGGTTGTTTAGATTATAAAGTTATTAATGTAGGTACTCTAAAGAAAAACAGAGTAGAACTTAGACAGTGTAAGAAATGTTTTAGAAAATACAAAGTAGAAATAGATGGAAATAAAGAAAAGATTTTATAATATGAAAATTAGCATAAAATGAGTAAGATGATTTTATGAGCTAGAAAGTTTGTAAATAAACCTGTGCTTTTAGAAAGCCAATTCCGATCTGACAATAATTATTTAATTGAATGATTTAGTATATTTTGGTACTAAATTTGATTATTAAGTTGCCAAAATCATGGGTCTAAATTCATAAAACTACATGATTTTGGCAATAGTTTTTATGAATAGGGTGTTAGTATGACCCTTTATTTGATAAGAGCAGGTATTCTAACGAATACCCACCCCAACTATTGACATAGAGCCTACAAAAAAAGACAACTACTTTATTTAGCAATTGTCATTTTGTTAAACTTCCTCAATAAAGAGGTTACTACTTTTTTCAAAAGTTGCATATTAAAAGTATTATTAGTAATCTCTTAAAAATTCTGTGCTGTTTTCTCGTTAGAAAGAGCAACAAATGCTTCAATTTTTTCTTTTTCTTCTTTCGAAGGAGATGATGTTAATGAAATTCCGAAATATAAAACTGTAGAAATTATTAATCCTGGCCATATAGCATCATATGCAAATATCCCGTCCGTGAGTCCAAGGTTTGGTGCAATATACCAAAATATTACTATAATTAATGAACAAATCATACTCCAAAAGCCTGCTGCAGTTGTCCCTCTTTTCCAAAAGAAACCGAATATTGTTGGTATAAATAGAGTTGCCGAACATATTGTAAAAGCAACATATAATATGCTAATAATATTCATCATTCTCCACGCCATTATAGCAGCGCTTATTCCAACAATTAATGATGTAATTATTCCAATCTTTAATAAGTGTTTTTCTGAAGCATTTTTATTAATGTATTTCTTATATATATCATTGGTGAAATTGGCGGATGCAGAAAGAATACAAATATCTCCAGTAGACATAACTGCACTCAATACCGCAACTAATAACACCCCTCTTATCCCTATTGGAAAAAAGTGCATCATTAGAACTGGAAGTGCTTGAGCACTATCTGCAATTTCTGGATATAAAACTCTTGCAGAAAAACCTAGATACGTACAAGCTAAAGCAATAAATCCCACACCAACTATACTTACTAATGTACCTTTTTTAGCTACTTTCCCATTTTTTGCTGCAAACATACGTGTATATGAATCCATTGCAGTGAAAAATGAAAATACAGTAGTTAATAAAAGTCCTATTATTGATCCCCAGCTACCATATTGTTTTATGTCAAAGAAACTTGCTGGCAAAACTTCTGATAGAGCATTAATAGGCACTCGATTAAGAGACATAGGAAATGCTACAATTACAATGCCTATAAAAATGATTAAAAATTGAATCCAATCAGTGAAAGTTACTGCTAGATACCCCCCAAATGAAGTGTATACAACCACAACAATTGTTGCAATAATATATGATGGTAACATATTCCAACCTGTAATAATTGAAAGAATGCTACCTGCTGCAACAAGTTGACTTGCTGTAAAAGCAATATATGACAATATAGTACTAATTGCAGCGATACTTGCAGAAGCTTTATTATAACGAGCTTCAATCATATCAGGATAAGTAATAAACATCATTTTTGTACCTAAGCAGCTTATTCTGTTGGCAGCGAAAAGTCCAAAAACTAATAATCCAATGCAAATTATAACTGGGTAAAGCATTCCACCTATACCTATACTATAGGATAATTGAGTTGTCCCAAGGATTGTGGCTCCACCGATCCAGCTAGATAGCCATAGACTCATAATTGAAAATGTACCTCTTTTTCTTCCAGCAACATAATAATCATCCATATTATTTTGTTTTCTATTTGCAATAAATCCTATTGCAAACATAACAATAAAATATGCAATAACAATTCCAATATCTAAACTTGCCATCAACCTCTCCCCCCTTATAAATACTTAGAATTTAACTTACATATATTTATATTTCTTAATATTTATCTTTTTAGTACAATTAATCCATCAGCAGCAGAAACACCACTTCCTTTTGGATATACAAATAATGGATTGATATCCATTTCTAATAATGTGTCTTTATTATCTACTGCAAAGTTACTAACTGCAACAAGGGTATCTGCAAGTGCATCAACATCTAACTCATCTTGTCCACGATAACCATAAAACATTTTACTAGATTTAAGTGAGTTAATCATCTCTAGCGCTTCAGCACGTCCAAAAGGAACAGAGTAAAGCGAAACATCTTTAAATACTTCAACAAATATCCCACCCGTTCCGAATAAAACCATAGGTCCAAATTGTGGATCAGTATTAACACCAATAATTACTTCCATGCCTTTCGGAAGCATCTCTTGGACTAGAACTCCATTTATCTTAGCATCAGCCTTATATGCTTTAGCATTCTCAAGTATTTCACTATAATACTTTTCTACTTCTTCAGCATTTTTTACATTTAATTTTACCCCACCTGCATCAGATTTATGGAGAATATCAGATGATTCTATCTTCATTACTATAGGATAACCAATTTCATTTGCCAATTTTACAGCTTGTTCACTAGATGTTGCAATTGCTTCATTAGAAACATTAACTCCATAATCTTTTAATAGCTTTTTAGATTCATGTTCAGAAAGAGCAACTCTATCTCCGTCATAATTATTAGGTGAAGCAATGCTAAGAGTTCTAATACTTGATTTTTGAAGCCATAGAGAATATTCCAATATATATTTAATAATTTTATATGCATATATTGGTGGAGGTAAAACGGGTACCCCAGCTTCTGCTAGCCTATAAATATATTTTTGTGCTCTTCCTGATTCAATGAATGGTAATATAGCAACAGGCTTTGTATTACCACTTGCCATAAATTGTTCAATTCCTTTAGTCATAGCTTCAACTGATGGTTCAACATTATCTTCATTGGCGCCAATTGTAAATCCAATAACTAACATTTCTACATTTACATCTGAAAGTACAGTGTCAAGAACCGATGCATAAATATCAGGATCATAACAAACCATGGCAGTTGTATCTAATGGATTCCTTGGTGTTGAGTATGATGGTAGAATATTCTTTAATTTTTCTATTGTTTCTATTTCAAAATCTGGAAAGTTTAAACCAAAAAGTGAACTCACGTCAGCAGATATAGTTGTCTCTCCACCAGAGGCGCTAACTGAAGCAAAAGCATTTTTCTTTGGAAGAGTAGGCATTGCAGATAGAGCTGAAGAAACTCCTACCAATTCCTCCATATCCGCTACTCTTATTACTCCATATTTTCTAAATAATGCGTCATAACTTTTATCCGATCCTGACATACTGCCAGTATGAGAAGCTGCAATTTTTGCTGCTTTTTCACTTCTACCAGCTTTTAATATTACAACAGGTTTTTTAATCTTAACTGCTTTTTTTAGTACTTTTACAAATTTATCAGGTTGGGTAATACCTTCTATATAAGCAGCGACAACCTTCGTAGCTGCATCATTAACCAAAAATTCTAAATAATCTTCAATCTTTACTATTTTACTATTTCCACAAGATATTAGATATGAATAATCTGCTTTAGGACTATCAAGTAGTGACATACAAACTTGTCCGCTTTGAGCTATTAGTCCAACTTTACCCGGTTTATCACGAGTTGGAACAATAAATCCAAAAGGAAAAACTCTATCTACAAAATTAATATACCCAGCACAATTAGGACCCATAAGTGCTATATCAAGTTCAATACATAATTTTTTAAGAGATTCTTCATCAGCAATATCATTTTGATTACCTGTTTCTCCATAACCACTAGCGTATACAACTGCTGCTTTAGCACCTTTTTTTACAGACTCTCTTAGTAATTCTTCAACTGTAGATTTGGGAGTTGCAATCACGACAAGGTCTATTTTTTCAGGAAGTTCAGAAACCGAATGATAACATTTCTTATTAAAAATTTTATCCCTCTTTGGATTTACTAAATATACATCATCCCACCTTGCTTGACATCTATCTATAAACATTCTCACAGTAAGTCCACCAAGATTTTCTTTTTCACTAGCGCCTATGATAGCTATTTTTTTAGGTCTTAATAATTTATTAACATCCATTTTCAAATTATCCTCCTATAAACACAATGCCAATTATTAAAGTTAATAAATGGCATTGTGATAATCATTTTTATACTGCATTATAACCAGCAACAAAAGCTTCTATATTTTTATCGTTATATTTGCCTTTCCCTTTTTTTTCAAAAAAACTACATAATGCTTTTTCGAAAAAGCTTTTTTCAAATAATTTTGTTATTTTCATCACAGCTCCAAGCATTACTATATTAGTAGCTTTGGAATTACCAACTTTCTCCGCAATTTCAGTAGCAGGTACACTAATTACATTAATATCACTTCTAAATTCTCTTTTTGAATTTACTAAAGTACTATTTATAAACATGTATCCATTAGGAATAACCATACTCTCAAATTTGTCAATAGATGGTTCATTTAAAGTAAATAGTATATTTAATTTTTTTGCATATGGAGTTGCTATCTCTCTGTCACTGATTTTGACACTACAATTTGCAGTTCCACCGCGCATTTCAGAACCATATGATGGGTACCAACATACTTTTTTGCCATTATCCTTGCCTGCATTAATAAGTATCAATCCTGCAGTTAAAACCCCTTGACCACCAAAGCCAGCACAAATAATCTCATCCATTTTTCTATTTTCCTCCTCTATTAACAAATTCACCAGTATTGTAAACTTTATTTACTACTTCTCTAATTTTTTTCACTGAATTAATTGGTGAAAGACCCCAATTTGTAGGACAGGGAGAGAGAATTTCTACTAAAGAGAATCCTTTATTATCCATTTGATTCTGTAATGCTTTCTTTATATATTTTTTTGTTTTTACAATCTCACCAGGAGTAGTTAGTTCACCCCTTGCAAGATACTCAATATTCATTTTACCTATTGCATTTACAATATCAAATGGTTTTCCAGTTTTTTTAATATCTCTACCATAAGGTGAAGAAGTTGTTACTTGCCCTTCAATAGTGGTAGGCGACATTTGTCCTCCTGTCATACCATATGTGTTATTATTAACAACGATAACGGTTACATTATCATCACGAATTGCTCCATACATAGTTTCTGCTAGTCCTATGGCATAAGCTGCACCATCTCCAAAATAAGCTAATGATAAATTATTAGGTCTAACATGTTTAATCCCAACAGCTGTTGCAACAACTCTCCCATGTGCTGTTTGTACAGTATCATATTTCCAAGTATCCATTTGCAAACAGCCACATGCTACATCTAAAGTAACAATTGCTTTATCTCCTAAACCAAGTTCTTCAATTGATTCAGAAATTATTCTTGTGGCAATACCATGTCCACATCCAGGGCAAAATAATGTATGACCATTTAATATTCTTTCTGGAGCTTTAATTGCTGACATTATATTACCTCCTTTGCGTTACCTGATAAAATTTCTTTAATAAAAGCAATTACATCTTCTGTTTCTGGTAGAAATTTTGAATGTCCAAGAAAAAAGACAGGGTACTTACTTTTTGTAGCCAATTTAACATCATCAACCATTTGTCCTGTAATACTTAATTCAATATCTAATAAAGCCTTGCAATTTGGTGATAATCCTTCAAAAGCTTTGACAGGATATGGAACTAGTGTGATTGGTCTAATTAGTCCAACTTTGATTCCTTCTTCCCTTGCAAAAGCAACAACTTCTTTAGCAGCTCTTGAAGAGATACCGTAAGCAACAATTACCACTTCTGCATCCTCTACTTGTATGCTTTCCCATCTTTGTTCATTATCTGTAATTAATTGATACTTTTCCCTTAACATGCTGTCATAATCTTTTACGTAATATGAGGTATTAGCTATAACTTTATTCTTTTGATTAATTGTAGAACCTTTTACAGACCATTCAAACTTATCAATATTATGTTCCTGCATTTCCGGCAAATCAACTATTTCAATCATTTGACCTATTGCTGCATCGGAGAGAACGATTACAGGATGACGATATTTTTCTGCAAGGTCAAACGCTTCTATCATAAAATCAGCATTTTCTTGTACAGATGCTGGAGCAAGCACAATAACTTTTGTATCTCCATGTCCATTACCTTTGGTTACTAATGAATAGTCTCCTTGCCCTTGCCCTATATCTCCTAATCCATTTCCAGTTCTTGCAACATCAACTATAACACAAGGTAAATCACTTCCTACAAAATAAGAAATTCCCTCTTGCTTTAATGCAAAACCAGGACCAGAAGAAGTAGTTAATGCACGTGCTCCTGCAGCTGCTGCGCCATACAACATATATATTCCAGAAAGTTCCGATTCAGTTTGGACACTTATTCCACCCACTTCTTCCATTCTCCAAGATAAATATTCTAATACTTCGGTTTGAGGTGTTATTGGATAACCACTAAAGAATCTGCAACCAGCTCTTAATGCAGCTTCTGCTAGTGCTTCATTCCCTTTCATTAATTCTTCTGCCATTGCAATTCCCCCTTAAAGAATTTCAAATACGTAATCAGGACAAACTCTATAACATGATCCACAAGATATACATTTGTCCTCATCAACTTTGATTACTTTATACCCTTTTTTATTTGTATAATCTGATAAACTAATTGCATCTTTAGGGCAAGCTTCAATACAATACATACACCCTTTACATCTTTCCACTGATAAATTTATTTTTTTCATACTAGGATTACCTCCTTTATATACTATCTATTAGTTAGTTATAAAACTCCTGAAACTATAACGTTCGGCATAAACTTTTTCTCACTAGCTTCTTTTGTTTCCGTTCTTTTAGTTCATAAGTTATTTTCAATTCGCACGGATACTTTGCTTATCACAGTTTTAAGTTTAACAAAAACTTCGAATGTTCTGTAAATTTAGCGTAAAAATTCCTGATAAAACTCAATTTTCAAGTTTAAAACAGACTTTGCTGACAACGTAGAAAATTCTTTATACTATGATTGAATTAATTGAATCTATTTGCCAAAAGCTTTGTAAAGCTAATGCTGAAACACTGATTATTGATTCTACAGGTATTGAAGTCTATATGAGGGAAATAATCCCAGAATAATCCATTCGCTGACTTCAAGTGCAAATACATATACTATAAAAAAACTACTGATAATTTAAGAGCCTATCTCACTATTCCTAGAAACTCAGATAAACAGAATAGCATAACAAGTTTTCCCTCTAACAATGTATAGTAGGGCTTTTAACGACCCTTTTTTTATTTGCCTGTAGAATCAATATTTAATTTCACTGCTCGCTTGTGTTTTGCAAATTGTTAATGTAATTTTTTTTGATAATTTAACTTTCTAAATTCCTAGAGTTTTTCAACTATCTAATACTACCTCTAATTCTTATTTAAATCTAAATAAAATTTTTAAATTTTTGTGTACCATCTCCTATTAATGATATAATAGTAGAGAATTGTATCCATAAATACTGTATTCTTTGCATGTATTAATTATACAATAGTATTTCTAATTGCGCAACTATAAACTACATTTATTTATATATAAAAACTAAAAACACGCCCTTGGCTAACTATTATATGAATTTGACAAGTAGCACAAAAAGAAAAAGTGTAGTATAATAAAAGTAAAAAAAATACAAAAATATTAAATTGGAGGATTAAAGTGTCAAAAATAGAGTTGAGTAGTTTAACAAATGAAGTATATGAAAATTTAAAAGCCAAAATAATAAATGAAGAGCTTGAACAAGGTTCAAGACTAATAGAAACGCAAATAGCTGAAGAATTAGGTGTGAGTAGAACTCCCGTAAAAGAAGCTATCGCACAATTAAAAGAAGATGGGTTTGTTATAGATACCATTAATAAAGGTTCTTGTGTGGAAACTTATTACGAAGAAGATGTTATAGATATTTTTGAAATTAGGTTAGCTCTTGAACCTCTTGCTACAACCCTTGTTTCTACAAAGGCATCAAAAGAAAAAATAGAAGAAATCAATGATTGTTTATTACGTAATAAAATTGCAATTGATAAAGAAGATTACACAGATATCCTTAAAACGAATCAAGATTTTCATAATGCTATTTTTTCTGCAACTGATAATGAATGGCTTCAAATAGCGTATAATAATATATCTGAACATATTCAAATTATTTTAAGGGCTATTTTTAATGAAAATACCAATAAACACAAATTGTTTCAAATGTATGATGAACATAAAAGAATATATGAATATATTAAGTCTGGTAATCCTAAACAAGCATCTGATTTAATGTTTGTCCACTCAGGTTATTATAATTATTTTGAAATTCAAAATATCCATTTCCCTAAAAGGGATAAATTAAATACTCCCAAATATCTAATAAACAAGAGTAAGAAAGATTTAAGAGATGTTATTCATAATGAATTAAAGCATATGATTATTAATGGAGAATTTGAACAAAATCAAAGATTAGTCGAAAGTAAAATAGCTGAAAAATTACAAGTAAGTAGAACTCCTGTAAGATTTGCTATTAAAAAATTGGTTAAAGAAAAATTCGCATACGAATATCCTAGAAAAGGCGTATTTGTTCGCGATTATCAACAAGAAGATATAATGAAAATATTTGATGTTCGTCTTGCACTAGAACCAATCATATGTGAAAGTGTTGTGAAAAACATAAATAGTAATGACATAGAAATTTTGGAAAGCATCATTGTTAATATGCAATTTGCTCAAGAAAACCAAAATTTCAATATGTTTATTAACTTAGATGATGAATTTCATTCTACACTTTATAGAATAGCTCAAAATAAGTGGATTGAAAAAACTCTTCACTTAATTAGTGATCATATTTTAAAAATTAAGAGAGATCATTTAAAAGAGCAATTGGATAATCCCCAAAAAGAAAATGTAAACTATTATCTAATTTACAAAGACCATGTTACAATGCTAGATATCATAAAATCTAGAAATGCAAAAGCTTTAAGAGAATTTATGAGATACCATATGACATGGAGCTAAATCAATATTTATACTACCGCAAACCTACAATATTCATTTTCTTTGGTATACCATTTAAATTTTTAATCAATAATGCATGCCATTATTCGCATAATGGTATGCATTATTATTTAGAAGAATATATCCAATTTCTTTAAAACATCATCAGTTGGGTTACCGGTTTCTTTATCCCATCCAGCAAGTTCATAATAATACTCTTTTGCTAATTCAAAATCTTCTTTGTTTACATATGCACCTTTATTTGATCCATCAGTTAATGGTTTAAACAATCTTTCAGGAATCTTATCATTTTTCTTTGTAAATCCTTCTCTTGCATTAAAATATCTCATCATGTTTATTCTTCTTTCGCCAATTGCCATTAATTCTTCTATTGATGTATCCCAACCAACTCCATATTTACATAAAAACAATAAATCTTCTGGACCGTATAATTGCCATGCTGGACCCCATGCAAATTGGCATAGGCATAAACTATCAAGCATTGAATAATATTTTTGTGTTTCAAAAGCAAATTTTACTTTGTTTTTGTCAAGAATCTTATAACTATTACAATCTTCATAATCGCCTAATTTTGCTAGCCATTTTCTTCCCTTGCTATTTGGCGGTTCCATTAAGACTGTATCATGCTCTACTGATTGATGATCTGCTCCATAAGGGTTAACAGCATATATTAGAGCTAAATTTTGTTTCATTTGAGGCATATGTGCAGGTATTTCCTGTTTTTTGCATGTCATCGAATACTCTTCTGCTCCATTTCCTATTACTTTTGATGCTGTATAGCTTCCTTCAGCAAGCAATTCTCCAATACCTTTGCTTCTATATGCTATCTTGGGAATTAATTTTTCTAGTATACTTCCATTTCCAAATACCAGTTCTAAGCCATTTGTATCTTTTTTAGTTAACAATCCTTTTTCATAACATTCCATTGCAAAAGCTATTGTAGCTCCACATGAAATAGTATCTAGACCATACATGTTGCATAATTGATTTGCTAAGCATATATCTGATAAATTAGAAATTCCACAATATGAACCAAATGTAGCGCAAGTTTCATACTCAGGTCCTCCATATGCTTTATCTACTTTTCCTTCTATTTCTACTACTCTCTTACATCTTATTGCACATGCATAGCATGTTTCACGAGCCTTTAGTACTGTTTCTTTGATTGTTGTACTATTTATTTTTTTTGATTTATTACCAAAATAACTCTTTTGCCAATTGTTTGTAGGTAAAAATCCTTCTTCGTTATGATACTGTAATATTGAATTTGTACCGTTTTCACCAAGATCTAGAATAACTTTATTTTCGTAAATTCTCTCTAAAATATTTTTGGTAAGATTTTTAAAATTGTTAATATGTAATGGCTTAGGAGGTTTTTGTTTTTTTATTACTAATGCTTTAAGGTTTTTTGAGCCCATCACTGCTCCCACGCCATTTCTCCCGTTAGCTCTACTTCTATCATTTATAATACAAGCATATTTCACTAAGTTTTCTCCAGCTGGACCTATTTGTGCTATTTCAACTTTTTCTTCTTTAAGTTCTTGTTTTATTATTTCTTCTGTTTCTCCTGTTACTTTTCCCCAAGCTTTTCCTGCATCTTTAAACTCTACCTTGTCCTTGTCTATATATACATATACTGGTTTTTCTGATTTTCCCCTAAATACTATTGAATCGTATCCGTTGGCTTTTATATGTATTGGAATATATCCCCCAGCTTGTGAATCAGCAGCTCCTCCAGTCAATGGGCTTTTTGTAGTTACTGTCATTCTGCTTTGACCACTTATGGGGAGTCCTGTTAGTAGTGATACTGAAAATATTAATATATTTTCTTCACTTAATGGATCTACTTTTGGTTTTAAATCCTTTAATAGAATGTACATGCCTAGAGCAGATCCACCAGGAAATTTCCTATATGTTTCTGGATCAAATTTTTTAATGTTAAATTTTCTTTCAGATAAATCTATATCAAGAATTTTAGCTTCTGGAAATAATCTCATTGCTTTTCTCCTTTTATATAAAGAATCTGACACAGTTCTAAAACTGTATCAGATTCTCTTAAAGTATAATTTGAGGTTAAGATTGTTTTCCTATTTTTATAATTCTATTAGCCAACAAAATACCAATTAATATAATAATACCTGTATATGCAAATATTAGATTATAACCAAAGTTATCATACTTATCTAAGAAAAAACCAAATAGAGTATGTTGAAACATATCAGGTAAATAACCTATTGTAGATGCTATACCAACTACTAGAGCAGCATATTTTCTTGGTGTCTTTACTTCCGAAGCTATTGAAAATTGTATTCCCATTGCTGCTGCATCAAATAACCCTATAACAAGGGATATGATTAAAAGAAGTGTAACTGATGTTCCTTTTGGAAGAATTAGCAACAATCCTAAACATGCAACAACACAAACCAAAACAAATCTTTCTACCTTAGCTGTAGAACCAATTTTATCAGCAAGTGCTCCACCCGCTGGACCACCAATCATTCTAAGTCCATAAGACCTTATTACAGCAATTACTCCTGCAAAAGTTACTGTCATTCCTAAAACATTAGAGAAATAGGGAGTAAAATAGGAAATGGTAATATGCATAGTATATATACAAAATATTAGTATAGATAGAGCCCAAACTCCTGGTAATTTTAATGTATCAACTATGGCTTTAACATTAACTTTACTAATTTGATTTTCTTTTTCTGCTAAATCCATAGCTTCTTGTCTTTTGACCATTTCTGGGTCTTCAGCTTTTTTTAGTAATATATAACTAATAACACCTGATATTATAGCACATACTACAAATAACCAAAGGACCGCACGAAAACCTGAAGCAGCAGAACCTGTCAATGAATACTTGTCATAAATCCATAATCCAACAAAATTAATTATTAAATAACCAAGTCCTTGTGAAAATGTAAAATATCCATAAATCTTTCCTTGGTCCTCTTCTGTTGCTAACATTCTAACAGCCTTAAATAAAGCAGGCCAATAAGCGAATACAGTTGTAATTACTAATCCTCCCCATACAAAAAGACCAAACTTATAATTTAGATTCATTGCAAATAAAGCTGTTAAAATTGAGGTTCCTACAAGAGAAAACGACACCATTTTTTTATACCCATACTTATCTGCAAAATAACCTCCGATAATATAAGTAGGAACCATCATTATACCATAAACAGTAACCATTAACCCAAGCTGAGTATTTGTTGCTCCCATTGCTTCTAACATTCCATCATAAAAAACATATTTTAGATATGGAATTGAATATGCTACTGAATAGCCAAATCCTAAAATTATTAGAGTTATTATTGTTAATAGACTAATTTTTTTCTTTTCTCCTAATTGTACACTTTTGTCTTCATTCTCTTTCATCATATTTAAACCCCCTTTTAAAAATTAATAAGTAAATAAAGAAAAATACTTATGCAAATATTGTATTCATGAATACTATTAACCGGTAATAATATTATATAGTTGTTTATTATTAATTACAAGTAATTTTTCAAAATATTCTATTACTTTTAACGAAAACTTATACAGATCTGCATAACTACAGCTTTACGCTTATTGAACAATATTATTGTTCTATTAGCTAAAATATTATTATTGCATAATGTAATTTGTTGCTATATAATAGAAATGTGAATACTGTATTTTTGCATACCGTTAACTGTCCTAAGTGTCAGTTAGCAATTTGGCAGTAGTATTGCCAGTTAATTAATAAAAATTAATATTGAAAGAAGGTTACTAACTATGAATATTTTAGTACTAATGAAAGAAGTTCCAGACATGGATAAAGTTAAATTTGATAGTGAGCGTGGAGTTGTAGACAGATCTTCTGCTGAAGCAGAATTAAACCCATTTGATTTATATGCATTACAAACTGCTGTTGATTTAAAAAATAAATATTCAGTAAACATTACAGCAATTTCTATGGGACCTCCCAAAACTGTTAAATCTCTTCGAGATGCTTTTGCTAGAGGTGCAGACAATGGAATACTCTTAACAGACAGAAAATTTGGTGGTGCAGACACTTGGGCAACAGCTTTTACTTTAGCGGCTGGGATAAAACATTTAAAAAACTATGATTTAATTATATGCGGTGAAAAGTCTGTAGATGGGGATACTGCTCAAGTGGGTGCAGAAGTTGCTGAATTTTTAGATATCCCCCATTCTTATTATGTTGAACAAGTAAATAATATTGATAAGGACTCAATTGAAGTGCAAGTAGAGAATATTTGTGGAAATAAACAAGTAAGAAAAATGAGCTTGCCTGCATTAATCAGCGTTAGCAAAAATATCAGCCACCCCGAATTACCTACTCTAAAAAGAAAGCTAGAATCTTTATCAAAAGAAATATCTAGTTATGGCATTGATGATCTACGTCAATATATTTCTGCAGAACAAGCAGGGATTAAGGGTTCACCAACTAAAGTATCAAAAATTCAAGTTCCTAAAGCTGAAAGTCGAAATAGCATTATATATCGTGAAGAATTAAATGATTTTATGTCAGTTATTAAAAGTGAACTTAAAGAAAAAAATATTATATAGGAGATAAAAAAATGGAAAAAAAATATAATGGTGTTTTAATAGTTTGTGAGCAAAATAACAATATCATTCATAAAGTAAGTTATGAACTTTTAGGAAAAGGTATTGAATTAGCAAGCAAAATAAATGTACCTGTTAACTGCCTGGTATTGGGTAGCAATGCAGATGTAAACGAATTATGCCATCGAGGCTGTAATGAAGTATATTATATAAAAGATGAATGCTTTAATAAACCTGAAGAATATCTGTACAAAGAGAATATTGTTAGATTTATTAATGAGTATAAACCAGAAATAGTCCTTTTTGGTGCAACTCATTTTGGTAGATCTTTAGCTCCGAGAATAGCTGCATCACTTAATACTGGATTAACAGCTGATTGTACTGAACTAACTATTAATGATGAAGGAAAATTAATTCAAATAAGACCTGCTTTTAGTGATAATATATTAGCACATATAAAAACTGTTCAATACCCTCAGATGGCAACAGTTAGATACAAAGAATTTAATGAGGCAAAGAGAATTGAAAATTATGATATCAACATAACCGATTTGAAACCTTATTATAAAAACTATTCCAAAAATCAAATAATTGATCTTTTTAAAGAAGAAGATTTTGATATTACTGAGGCTGAAGTTGTCGTGGCAGGTGGAAGAGGTATTCGAAATAAAGAAGACCTAAATCTATTAAAAGAACTAGCCGATTTACTTGGTGGTGTTGTAGGTGCTACTAGAACTTTAGTTGAAGTAGGTATGATTGGAAGTTCACATCAAGTTGGTTATAGTGGTAATAGAGTAAAACCCAAAATTTATATAGCATGCGGTATTTCAGGAGCTCCACAACATATAGCTGGTATGAAAGATTCCGATTTAATAATAGCAATAAATAATGACCCTTCTGCTCCTATTTTTAATATCGCAAATATAGGATATGTTGGTGATCTGTATGACGTGGTTCCTAAAATAATTGAAGCTGTAAAAGCTTAATACAGGAGGGATATTGTGAATAAACAAAATATTGAAAGTTTAATAGAAATTGTCGGTAAAGATTGGATAGTTACTGATTTAAATAGTAAAATTAATTACTTTTATGATGCAGTAGAAATTAATGATAGACCAGATGTAAATGAAAATTCTATAATTGTCAAGCCAAAATCTACTGAAGAAGTTTCAGAAATAATGAAATATGCTAATAATAACTCTATTCCTGTTGTTGTAAGAGGTGGAGGTACCGGATTGGAAGGCGGTGCAGTTCCTACAAAGGAAAGTATTGTGATTTCTATGGAACGATTAAATCATATTATTGAGATTGATGAGAATAATATGATGGCTACACTTGAAGGTGGAGTTACCTTATTTGATTTATTGGAAGAATTAGAAAAATATAAGGGAATAACTTTTCCTGTTCATCCTGGGGATGAAGGCGCTCAAATTGGTGGAATGGCTGTCACAAATGCAGGTGGATCAAGAGCAGTACGCCATGGAATTATGAGAAATCATATAAAAGGCCTTGAGGTTGTACTCCCTAATGGGGAAATTCTTAAGTTAGGTGGAAAATTAACTAAAGATAATGCAGGTTATAGTTTAATGAATTTAATAGTAGGAAGCGAAGGAACATTAGCAGTTGTTACCAAGGTCATCCTTAAAATATACCCAGAAGATAAATATAGTGCTACTATTGCTGCATCATTTAATAACTTTAAGGATGCTTCTAAAGCAGTATTAGATATTTTAAGAAGTGGAGTTTCTCCTTTAGCAGTAGAATATCAAGAAAAACATTTAAATTTAGAAACTGCTGATCATTTAGGATTAGTATGGCCTTTAAAAACAGGCGAATCTGATTTAATGATAATATTATCAGAAAAAAGCGAGGAAGCATTATATCAAGCATGTCGAGAGATTGATAAAATATGTGATAAATTTAATTCAGTTTGTTCTGCTATTGCAACAAAAAAACAAGAACAAGCAGATTTATTAGCAATCAGGAGTAATTACTATATTGTAACTATAGATTACTGTGCAAAATCTTTTGATATGTGTGTACCTCCAGCATGTATGCCTGACTTTTTAAATGATATACAAGACTTAATGAAAAGATACAATACTAGAACAAACATTACTGCGCACATTGCTGATGGTAATGTTCATAATGAAATTGTTTTAGTTGATGGTAAAATTCCAGAATACACAGAACAACTATCTCGAGATATGTATAAAATTTGTTTCTCTTATGGTGGTACAATCTCAGGGGAACATGGTATTGGAAAAGTTAGGGTGGAAGATTTAAAACTACAAAAAAAACCTTCTGAAATTGAATTAATGAAAGGTATTAAGTCAGTTTTTGATCCAAATAATATATTAAATCCTGGAACAGTTATTTCACTTACTTAATAAAAAGCAAGTCTCTTGCATGATGAACTACTTCCTGTCAAGTAGACAGTGGGTAAATAAAAAATGTGAAGCATCAATCTTAAGATTTGCACTGAGGATCTTAAAAAAAGGGTAGTTTCCAAATTTAAAACTGCCCTTTGCCATTTTTTGTTTCAAATTAAAGTAATCTAGAAAAAAGATAATAAGCTCTCTATTTTGAGAGTATAACCAATACCTCACATCTAGTTTTTTTCTTTATCCCCAATGATAGTGTGAAATATATTTTTTACCTATAAGAGTCTGTAAACAAATTTATGCTTTTATTTAGTCCAGTTCCAATCTTACAATAATTAAGTAACTGTATAAACATATCAAATAGCTACTAAATTTGATTGTTGACTTGCCAAAATCATGGGTCAATATTTAAAAACTCCATGATTCTGTCAATAATTTTTTACTCTGAAATCGGATCAATCCAAACTTCATGACTTTTTTTCTATCATATACTATCTTACGTGTTCTAGCCTGACCGTAAATATCTTAATTTGATTTATAGTCATAACTGTTTATGATAACACCACTATTACTACTATTTTTCACAAAATAAACTGCTAGTAAAAATGTTCCTATCTCGGTTGCAGGTGCTATAAGCCAAATCCCTGTGTCTCTAAAGATTACTGGTAGCAAAAATATATTAATGGTTAAAAGAATTAACCCTCTAAAACTTGATATTATAGCAGATTCCTTTGCATATCCAATCCCAGTAAAGTAAAAAGATGTTATTACATTGTATCCAGTTACGATAAAAGAAAAACTAAATATTCTAAGCCCGTATGCTACTAATGTTATTAAATCAATATCCTGCGTAAATATACCTGCGTAATATCTATTCCCAAGATTAAGTAAGATAAAGAATAAAAATCCCAGTCCCAGTACTACTTTACTTGTATACTTGCGTAGTTTATAACAAACCTCATATTCCCTAGCGCCATAACTATAGCTAACCATAGGAGCCATACCTTGTCCAAACCCAATAACTATCATACTGTATATATATCTTGAATATCCGATTATAGTCATTGCAGCTACCCCTGTTAGTCCCATCCTTTTCATAATAACTAAATTCAGGAAAAACATTGTAATAGAGAAAGATAATTGACCTATAAACTCTGACCCACCGTTTGTTATAGTCTGTTTAAAATCGTGCTTATCAAATTTATATTTACTAAAGCTAAATATGGTGTTTGAACTAATAAAATAACCTGTCATTATAATGGTTCCCACAACAACTGCTATGCCAGACGCGTAGGCTGCACCGCTAATGCCCAATCTAAGTACAACTATAAACATATAATCCAGTATTATATTCAGTACAGTAGTGATTATGGTATTAATCATAAACAAGCTAGGTTTACCTTCTCCTCTAATAAACATACCAAAGATTATGTTTAGCATCATAAATGGATATACCCATAACATAATGACGTAATAGTCAAGCATTGTATTTTTTGTACTTATTTCTATATCTACATAACTTAATATAGGTTCAAGAATTACCATAAAAAATGTTGCTAATATTACTAATGCTAAAATACCTGTCACTAAGGTTTGATTAAATACATTTATACTTTTATCTATTCTCTTTTCTCCTAAGCGTCTTCCAGCTAAGGAAACACCACCAACTCCTACCATAATACCTACTGCTAGAAAAATATAGAGCATTGGTAGTCCTAAATTCATCGCTGCAAGTGCATCTTTACTTATTTCTCTTGATACAAAGTATCCATCAACTATAGTTACAAATGAAGAAAGCACCATTGCTATAATAGCAGGTATTGAGTATTTTAAAATATGTTTCATTGTATTTCTTTTTATTGCTTCAATATTCATAAAAAAACTCCTTTCAACTGAGATAGTCTAATTAAAATGGAACCTATATAGTGGACAGTCAATAAAGTCTATCTATTATAGGTTCTTTTTTATACAATAAACTGTGAAAGGCGGTGTTCATATGAGCAAAGTATTGTTATCTGATGAAGCAATTATTA
>DAOUPR010000094.1 GCA_030626065.1 Clostridium sp.
GATTTTCTTCCCTTTGGTCAGAAAATCTTTAATTAAGAAAACATTAATTAAGAAAAGATTAATTAAGAGAAGAGTATTTAATAAAAGAAAAGAAATGTTTTAATCTTTATTTAAATAGTGGATTTTGCGCAGCAAAATCGTCATTAATTGTGCATTGTGCATTGATAATTGTGCATTGGTTTAAAAGTGCATTGGTTTAAAAGTGTATTGAAATAAAATAAGTTTAATGCAATAAATTTATTATGGAGGATAAAATGATGTTAGAAGAGATAAAACAACAGGGTACACTGTACATAGTACCTACCCCTATAGGTAATTTAAAAGATATTACATTAAGAGCTTTAGAAGTATTAAAAATGGTTGATATTATATATGCAGAGGATACTAGACAGAGTATAAAATTGTTAAATCATTTTGAAATAAAAAAGCCTATTTATAGTTACCATAAATTTAATGAGTATGATAAAAGTGATGTTATTTTAGCAGACTTAGAAAAAGGTAACAATGTTGCAATAGTTTCTGATGCTGGTACACCGGGAATTTCTGACCCGGGTAGTGTAGTTATTAGAAAGTGTATTGAAAAAGAGCATAAACTAGAAGTATTACCAGGTGCTACTGCTTTTACTACAGCTTTAATATATTCAGGACTTGATACTACTAAATTTGTTTTTTATGGGTTCATTCCAAAAGATAATAAAGGTAAAAATAAAGCCTTTGAGGAATTAAAAGATATTAAGGATACAATAATACTATATGAGTCTCCACATAGGTTAGGTAAGACTTTAAAAGAGTTATATGAAGTTATAGGGAATAGACAAATTGCTATTTGTAGAGAATTAACAAAATTACACGAGCAGATATTAAGGTTTACTATAAAAGAGGCTATTGAGTATTATGAGGAGAATAATACTAAAGGTGAGTTTGTAATAATATTACAAGGATTAAGTGAAGAAGAATTAAAAGAAAGAGAAAAAAATGATTGGATTAATTTGTCGATAGAAGAGCATATACAAGAATATATAGAAAAAGGTGAAAGTAAAAAAGAAGCAATAAAGAAAGTAGCAAAAGACCGAGAAATGGCGAAGTCTGAAATATACAAACATTCATTTAAATTATAATTGGAATATTATAGAATAATATCTCGCGAAAATTGTTCTAGAGTAAAAAATTAATAGAAAGTTTAATTTATTTTGCTGAAAAAAGATATTTAGGATGTTATAATGAAATAGAGTGTATTGAGTATATATTGTGAAGGAGAGATTTTTGTGCATAAGAGAGTATCAGCAATAGTATTATCAGTAGCAATGTTAGTTTCTCTTAGCCAGTCAACAACGGTTTTTGCTGCTCCGAATTATCAAAGTCAATTAGAAGATCAACAGAAAGAACTAGAAGATCATAAAGAAGATTATGAAGAAGCTCAGGAAAAAGTTGAAGAAATTGAATCAGAAATAGAAATACTTGATGTAGAAATTGAACAGACAATGATAGATATTGAAGACACAGAAGAAAAAATCGCTGAATTAGAACTTCAAATTCAAGAAGCAGAAGATGAGATTGATTCTGCAGAAAAAGAAATTGAAGATGAAAAAGAAATGTATGATGACAGAATGATAGCTATGTATATTTCTGGAGGTACAAGCTACCTAGAAATACTTATGGGTGCTGAAAGTTTAAGTGATTTATTTTCAAGAGTTCAAACTATTAAAACACTTTCTGAGTTAGATGAACAAATAATTAATGATCTTAGAGAAAAGCAATCTAAAATTGAAGCTCAAAAGCTTGAATTGATTGAAGAAAATAACAAATTGATCGATTATAAAGACACTGTAGTTCAAAAGAAAGAAAGTTTAGTAGCAGATAAAGATAAACAACAAGAGTTGATTGATGAAGCTAAAAAAGTAGCTAGTAAGTATGCTAGCGTAGTTCAACAGGATAGAAATGATATTGCTAAAACAAAAGAGTTAATTAATGCTGCAAGAGAAGTAACACCATCATATAGCCCTTCAAGAGGTGCTGCAACTATATCAACAAATTCAATTGTTGCATATGCTTCAAATTTTTTAGGGACTCCATATGTATGGGGTGCTAATGGACCAAATTCATTTGATTGTTCAGGATTTACAAGATATGTTTTTGCTCATTTTGGTGTGTCAATACCAAGAGTATCTAGATATCAAGCAAAAGTAGGTACATATGTTAAGAAATCACAATTACAGCCAGGGGATTTAGTTTTCTTTGCAAAACCTGGACGAGCTGTTCATCATGTTGGTATCTATGTAGGTAATAATTCTTATATGCATGCACCTAGGACTGGGGATGTTGTTAAGATTTCTACATTATCATCAAGATCAGACTATTACACTGCAAGAAGAGTTTACTAAATAGGTTATATTTTAGAATAATATTGATATTTGAATTGTTGTTTAAATAATTTGGGTTAATTTTAATAATAATGTGCAATTTGCAATGTGCAGAGTGCAATTAAGGATGATTCTCTTCATTCTTACGAGAATCTATTATTTAATTAAAGATTTTCATAATAAGAAAATCTACCTTAATTGTAGATTGATTTGAAATTGTATATTGATCAAGAAAAAAAAGCTTATAAAAAGAATAAAGTTAGTTTAAATTAACAATTATTTAAGGCATATTTAAACATAAAAACTACTGAGTAATCAGTAGTTTTTTGTATTTTAAAAATGTTTTAAAAGTTATATTGAAAAATATAAAAAAGGTTAAAAAAATAAAGGGTTGTCCACCCTTTATATATTCATATAAAGAAAATTATTTTCCTTCTTTTAATGTTTGCATACATTCTTGACAAATGTTCTTGCCTCTGTAGTTTATAACATCTCTTGCATTACCACAGAATATACAAGCTGGTTGATATTTTTTCAATATAATTTGCTCACCATCAACATAAATTTCTAAAGCATCCTTTTCAGCGATGTCTAAAGTTCTTCTTAATTCTATTGGTATAACAATTCTTCCAAGTTCATCTACTCTTCTTACAACTCCAGTTGATTTCATTATTGTTCCTCCTGATTTAATCTTATTTTTTACAACTTTCGACAAGTTATATATAAATAATAACAAAAATTACATAACAAGTCAATGAAATTCGGGAAAATATTCTTACTTTAAAACAAATTTCTCAATTAATTCCACTAATGTATAATATACTATTTATTTCGAGGAAAGTCAATAAAGTTTTTTTATTGACATTAATAGTTGTATATTTTGATGAAGCCAGTCATATCAAGGGATAAGCTGGTTTGATGCAAATTATATATAAAAATACATAAATAATTAATAAATATTTAATAAATAAAAAATTAAAAATAAAAATAGTTATATATTGTAAAGTGATATACTTTACAAGTATAATTTAATAAGTTTAAATATTATAAATACATAATTACAATATATTGAACAAATAGGAAACAAGCCTAAGAGTATATATACATAAAATAATAATAATTACATATATATGAAATTATGTATTTTAACAATATTTTTTATTTTATCAATTGGAAATTTAAGAAAATTTTTTGATAATAAAAAAGGAGTATTATTAAAACAAATTGAATTAAATTAATTTATAATTAGTGCTATTATATAGACATATAGGATATCCTCTGGGAAACTTTATTTTTATTTGTTCCAGAAGATAGAGGTATCAACTACTTTTGGATACGTATAAATAAATAGGTTAACTGGAAAACTTATAATAAACCATTGTTTTGTAAGAAGGAGATTAGTATGGATAAATATATAAATAAATTTAAGAAAATCATTGAAGATTTTACAGAACAAGACGGTAAGTTTTATGCTGTTGGAGGATATTGTAGAGACAAAGTTATGAAAACATCAATGTATACTAATGATATTGATATAATATATACTGGAGATATTGAAGAACTTATTAACCATATTAGAGAGAAAGGTTTTAATATATATATAATTAAAAAAGAAGCATCTATTTATAGGATTACAGATGAAGGTATAATTATTGATATTTCACCTTTAAAAGGAAATACTATTGAAGAAGATTTGTATAATCGTGACTTTAGTATTAATGCTATTGCATTTGATATTTTAGATAATTTATATATCGATCCTTATAAAGGAATAGAAGATATACAAAATAAGCTTCTTAAGCAAGTAAATGAAAATAGTATTAGAGAGGATTATCTTAGAATTTTAAGAGCTGCGAGATTTGCTAATCAGTATTCACTGCAAATTGAAGAATCTTTAATATTAGAAATAAAAAATGAAGTTGAAAATATATTTAAGGCTCCAAAAGAAAGAATATTTACTGAAACAATGAAGATAGTTGATAAAGATTTTTGTGGAGATGTATTTTATCTTTTAGATAGACTTGGAATTTTGAAGGAAATAATACCTAATGTAGATCAATTAAAAAAAATAGGAAAATGCAAATATCATATTGAAGATGTTTTTACGCATATGAATATGGTTTATAAGAATTATAAAAGGCTTGTTTTACAAGAAATTTCCTTAGGTGGGCTTTCACCAGGCTTATGGGAAAAGCAAATAGCAGGTTTTAGTATACACAATTATATTGCCTTTGCATGTTTTACTCATGATGTAGGAAAGTATGAATGCTATAAAAAAGATGGCGAGAAAATAAGTTTTATTGGACACGATATTAAAGGTAAAGAAATCATGGGTGGTATATGTGTAAAGTTAGGGTTTTCGAATGAAGGTAAAAAACTTGTAGAAACTCTTATAGAAGCACATATGTATATTTTAGGTTTATATAAGAATAATATAAAAAACTATAAGAATTCTTTTTATAAATTCTTTAAAAGATACGATGGATATATTGAATATATTATTGCGGTAAGTTATTGTGATGTATTAGCTACAAAGACATTATATGATCCGGATAATCAAATGCAGATATTTGAGAAATTTTTAGTATATATATTACAGGAATATAAGGTATATGAGAGAATAAAAAAACACAGATATTTGAATGGTAGCGATATAATACAACACACAGATGCTAAAGGAAAAGAAATAGGACAAATTATTGAGGATTTAGATAAAGAAACTTATTTCGGATATATAGATAGTAAAAATGAGGCCATAAATTTTTTGTTAAGACATAGTTTATAAACAGATATACACAGGTATTCAACAATATATCCACAATATATACACAGTCTTTTGTGGATATATTGTGGATATATTTTGATAAAAAGGAGAAAAGCAAAGAAAAATAGAGAATAGTTAAATATACAATAAAATACAAGTTATCAACAGACAGTGTGGATAAGTTAACAATAATGTGAATAACTTTTTATAAAAATACTGATTTTCAACTATTTTGTGGATAAAAATATTATTTTAGAGTATATATTAGGATTTATTTACGAGAAAAGCTTAGGAGATAGTATATTATTATATTATACTTATTTTTAAAACTTGTAATACAGTTATAAATACCGTATAATATAATTGCTAATTAGTTATTTTAGGAAATAACTAATTTTGTATTTATAAATTTAGAAGTTATATTGATTTCCAAAGGAGGTTAAAAAGTGGATAGAAGTATAGAAGTATTAAAAAATATTAAAAAGATAGCTGAACAAATTTCAGATAGCAGCTTAGTTTCATATAAAGATCTGCCAAGATATGATTTGTTTTTATCTCAAGTGATAGATACATTAAATGATAAATTTGAAGAAGAGAAATATACAAATAATATTGTTCAAAACTATATTAAAAATGAAGTTGTTTCAAAACCAGAAGATGGTAGAAAAAGAGGATATACTAAAATTCATTTAGCTCAGCTTGTATTGTTAAGTCATATGAGACCTGTACTTACTACAGATGAAATAAAGAAAGTATTCGCTTTAGCTTTTAATGAAATAAATGATAGAAGCGATGATATTATATCTTGGGAGAAAGCTTATGAGATTTTTACTAAAATACAAACTCAAAGTTTTGATAACTTTTTAAGTACAGAATTCTTTGACGAAGAAAAGTTAGCACTTTATTTAGAAGATTTAAATTTAAAAGATGATGAAGAAGAAAGAATACTTGTATTCTTAGTAGTTATGAGTTTGATTGCTCAAGCAAGTGCTACAAAAAAATTAGCTAAAAAGATTATTGATATATATGGTAAATCATTTGATGAATAGGGTATAATTCAATGCACAATGCACAATGCACAATGCACAATGCACAATGCACAATGCACAATTAAGGATAATTTTCTTTGTTCCTCAGAAAATGTTCAAAATTATTAAAAGATAAAACAAATAAAACAAATAAAACAAATAAGAAATGACTATTACAAAATGCTGCTGAATACTATCGGGGCATTTTATTTTTTTATTATTAGTATGATATATTAGTGTAAATTGTGTACAATATAGAGGAGGATATATATGAAGTACTATATATATAATTTTAACAACATATAATTGTACATAAAAAATAAAGGGGTGTTTAGATGAATTTAAAAAACAGAAATTTTTTAACTTTGATGGATTATTCAAAAGAAGAAATTATGTATTTATTAAAACTATCTGAGGAACTTAAGCTTGCTAAAAGGACAAATACAGAAATTCAGAAGCTAAAAGGTAAGAATATGGCGTTAATTTTTGAAAAAGATTCTACAAGAACTAGATGTGCCTTTGAAGTAGCTGCACAAGACCAAGGTGCACATGTTACATATTTAGGGCCTACAGGCAGTCAGATGGGTAAAAAAGAATCTGTAAAGGATACAGCAAGGGTATTAGGAAGAATGTTTGATGGAATAGAGTATAGAGGGTTTGGACAAGAAATAGTAGAAACATTAGGTGAGTATGCCGGTGTTCCAGTGTGGAATGGTCTTACAACTGAGGATCATCCAACACAAGTATTAGCAGACTTTTTAACTATTCAGGAACACTTTGATAAGCCATTAGAAGAAATAAAATTTGTTTATGCTGGTGATGGTAGAAACAATATGGCCAATGCGCTTATGATTGGTGCAGCGAAGGTTGGTATGGATTTTGTGATAGCAGCACCAAAAGAATTGTTTCCAGAAGAAGAGTTAGTTCAGAAATGTAAAGAGGTTTTAAAAGAGAGTGGAGGAAAGATTACATTAGAAGATAATCCAATGAAAGCTGTAGAAAATGCAGACGTTATATATACAGATGTTTGGGTTTCTATGGGAGAAAAACAAGAAGTCTGGGAAAAAAGAATAAAACTATTGATGCCTTACCAAGTGAATATGGAAATGATTAATATGACAAAAAATAAAGAAATTAAATTTATGCATTGTCTACCTGCTTTTCATGATTTAAATACTAAAGTAGGAAAAGAAATTTATGATAAGTTTGGAATAGATGCAATAGAAGTTACTGATGAAGTATTTGAAAGTGAGCACTCTATAGTATTTGATGAGGCTGAGAATAGAATGCATACTATTAAGGCTGTTATGGTAGCTACTTTAGGATAAGTTTTTTGTAAGAAATTTGAGGTTACTCTTCATATATAGAATTTCAAAATTGGGTATAAAAAATTTTGAAGTTCTATATATGGTTTCCGTATTAACCATTTATACATGTGCCAAACTAGTTGATATGGCTAGCTTTTGGAACAAGTATAAATAAAGTTTCACAGTGGATACCATATAGGTTAAAATAATATTAGTATTTTAGTTAAACAGTGTGAGTTTTAGGCTGTGTACTGATGGGCAGTGTTGTTTTGATTTCTCCAGCCTTAACTAAAGCTGTCTTTGTTAATAATGGTCCAATTAGTTCATAAATTACGGTTGCAGACAGTATAATTGTTCTAATAGAGGCACCATACTCAGGTAGACTTATTTCAGCTATCATAGCAAGTCCAATTGCTACTCCTGCTTGTGGAACCAATGTAAAACCTAGATATTTTTGAACACAGGATGGACATTTTGCAATTTTAGACCCAAAATAAGCACCGAAACTTTTCCCTATTACTCGTGCAAATATATAAGCTATTCCATATAATCCTACATGTCTTAATAGACCCAAATCTAATTCTATTCCAGCTACTGTAAAGAATGCCATATAAATAGGAGGAGTAAATCTTTCAATAATTGAGAATACTCTTTTGCTATTTGGAGCGATATTTGTAATAGTTGCGCCTACAGTCATACAAGTTAATAGTGAGGAAACCCCTATAGAATTCACAAGGCCTATTGTAAAGAAAATAGATGCTAAAATTATAGTTAGTAATTGATCCGGCCCAGATGCTTTTTTTGATAAATAAGATATTAAAAAGCCTACTACAAATCCTATAATAATAGCTAAACCTAAATCTAGAATAGGCATAAATATTGCGCTTTTAATTGAAAATGCTGAATTTGTTGATAATGATAATGATTTAGCAATTTCTAAAGAAACTCCGAATATTATGATTCCGATAGCGTCATCTAATGCAACTATTGGAAGTAAAGTATTTACTAATGGTCCTTTTGCTTTATATTGTTTTATTACCATTAAAGTAGCAGCAGGAGCTGTGGCAGCAGCAATAGAGGCTAGTACAATACTAAACTCTGTTGGGGCATGAAGAATAAATTTTAGTACTAAGAATACAACTATAACAGCACCTAAAGCTTCAAATAAAGTTATAATAAAAATACCCAATCCTAGTTTTTTGATGCTATTGAATTCAAATTCACTGCCTATAGAAAAAGCGATAAACCCTAAAGCAGCATCAGCTATAATATCAAAATTACCTGAAATAGTACTAGGTACTAAATTTAAAAATGATGTGCCAATAATAACGCCAGCTAATAGATAACCAGTAACCTTTGGTAATCTTATATAAGAAACTAACTTACCCATTAGTAGACCGGATATTAATATAATACCTAAATAAAACAACATATGCATTAAAAAATCATCTTCTTTCTGATTAGTTTAAATCTTGAATCATTTCTGTAAAAGAAACTGGTAGTGTAAATACAATTCTTACATTAGGTTTATTTAAATCACCTATAACTTTTTTATAGCGTTAATAGAAACAGGCACCTTATTGTTATTTAATAGTGTAAATATAGTATTGTTCTTCTTTATATTAGCTTAGAACACTAGCCATACTGTGACTATCTATAATAATTATAGGACTTTTCATTTTTGAAGTAAAATTTACAAAATGTTTATAAATTGTTAAATGTATTAGAAAACCAAAGTTTAAACGTATTCATTGGAGAGTTGTTCGGTTTTACTGAAAATAACAGATTATTATTAGTGGATATAAAATGAATAAGTTAATAGAAACTTTATATTAGAGTAAAACTTAAAATGTAGGATGTAAAATTAATAAAAAATATTACAATAAAGAAGGTATAATGTAGAATTAATCATAATATTTGAGGGTAAAATATTTGTCAAAAAATAAAAAATGTAGGTTTGGTTAGGACCTACATTTACCTTATAGGGTTAAAGAAGACTTAAGATCATTTTAACGCCGACCCATATAAATCATTACATACCTATATGCAATCTCTCGACAACACACAAGCATTACACAACCCATACACATCTTTGCTCGATAATATAAGATACCTTAAGAACTATATATAATCTCTCGACTATATATAACCCTCAACGAATTCGAATTAATTACATCTGAATTGTCGAACAGCCTGCGGAACCCTATATTATCTTTGTTCAACCATTATACATAGTTTGGGACCAAATATATACATTTCGGCACATAAATAGCCTTTCACAACATATAATAATCTTAACGCCGGCATATAAAGAACCATACAATCCCTTATACACCTTTGCTCGAATGTTAAAGAACCCTAAGATCCCGTAACACTCTTAACTCAACAATGTTAAATCCTCTTGTAATAATTATGATAACCAATTAAAATAAAAATATTCGCTATTAATAATAAAAAATTATTATTAATAGTGTGAAGTGTGAAGTGTGAAGTGATGGATGATTTCCTAATTCTTCGGAAATCTTTAACTTAACTAGTCGATTTTGCGTAGCAAAATCATCCTTAACTTCACAATTCACATTCCACACTTCACATTACAATAAAAGTATTAATTAGAAGGTGTTTTATGATAAATAAAAAAGAGTTTGAAGAAGA
>DAOUPR010000004.1 GCA_030626065.1 Clostridium sp.
ACACTACCGATAAAGATTGACAAAACAAGAAAGTAATTTCTTGTACAGATTCAATCGGGTGTACTTCTAAGTACAGGTTTCCTTTATTAAAGAAAGCTTTGTTTTAGAATATTGTTTGTTATTATAGGTATTACTTTGAGTTTATTTTAGTTATGTAATAGTGTTTAAATAGCAATGTTTTAAAATTAGTTGAGGATAATTTTACTGATGTGAAATTAGTTGTTAAATTAAAGATTTTATGAGGTACGAAGAAAATCATCCTTAATTGTGCATTGTAAATTGTGCATTGTGCATTAATTTAAGATGGAAAAACTATTTATAAAGGATAATACATTTAATATAATCAATACTATAGCATAGCTCAAAAAATTAAAAGGGAGATATGTATATGTGTGGAATAGTAGGATATTTAGGAAGTAAGGATGCATCATCAATTTTAATAGAAGGATTATCAAAACTTGAATATAGAGGATATGACTCTGCAGGAGTTGCAATAGTAGAAGGAGCAGGTATTACTGTTAAAAAAAGCAAAGGTAGACTTGCAAACCTTGAAGAGATGCTGAAAGAAAATCCTGTAGTGGGTAATGTTGGTATAGGTCATACAAGATGGGCAACTCATGGAGAGCCATCGGATGTTAATTCACATCCTCATCTTGATATGCAAGATAGAATTGCAGTAGTTCATAATGGTATCATAGAAAACTATATGGTATTAAAAGAATGGCTTCAATCAGAAGGATATAAGTTTAAATCAGAAACAGATACAGAAGTAATTCCTCAGCTTGTTGACTATTACTATGAAGGTGATTTGTTAGATGCTGTAATGAAGGCTGTTGAAAAAATGCAAGGTAGTTATGCATTAGGGGTTATTGCAAAAGCAGAGCCTAATAAAATTGTTGCAGTAAGAAAAGATAGTCCATTAATCGTTGGAGTTGGAGAAGGAGAATCTTTTATAGCTTCTGATATTCCAGCAGTTTTAAATCATACAAGAGATGTTTATTTTTTAGAAGATAATGAGTTTGTTTTAATAGAAGAAGACGGTATAAAGATGTTTGACGCTGAAAAGAATAAAGTTGAGAAGGAAGTATTTCATGTAACTTGGAATGCAGATGCAGCTGAAAAAGGCGGATACGATCATTTTATGCTAAAAGAAATCCACGAGCAACCTAAAGCTATAAAAGATACTCTAACTTCTAGAGTAACAAAGGGGGAGAAAATAAAGCTTGATGGTATTTCAATTACTAAAGAATATCTTGAAAATATTGATAAAATTTATATAATAGCATGTGGAACAGCTTACAACGCTGGTATTGTAGGTAAATCATTAATTGAAAAATTTGCGAAAATTCCTGTGGAAATAGATGTGGCTTCAGAATTTAGATATAGAGAACCACTTATTACTGATAGAACTCTTATGATAGTACTCAGTCAATCAGGAGAAACAGCAGATACGCTTGCAGCATTAAGACTTGCAAAATCTCAAAATGCTAGAATTTTGGCTATAACAAATGTTGTAGGAAGTTCAGTTTCTAGAGAAGCAGAAGATGTTCTTTATACTTGGGCAGGTCCTGAGATTGCTGTTGCTTCAACAAAGGCTTATGTAACTCAGCTTATTGCTTTATATATTGTGGCACTTCACTTCGCAGAAATATTAGGTACAGTAAGAGACAGTGAAATTGAAAAGATTAAAAGTGGTCTTTTAGATATGTCTGAGAGAGCTGCAGAAGTTTTAAATAATAAAGAGGAAATAAAAGAATTTGCTAAAGAAGTAGCTAAGCATAAAGATGTATTCTTCTTAGGAAGAGGCCTTGACTACGCAGTAGCTATGGAAGCTTCATTAAAGCTTAAAGAAATATCTTATATTCACTCTGAGGCTTACGCTGGAGGAGAATTGAAGCATGGTACTATTGCCTTAATTGAAAAAGGAACAATAGTAATAGCTCTTGCAACTCAGAAAGCTTTATTTGAAAAAATGCTAAGCAATGTTAAAGAGGTTAAAACAAGAGGAGCAAAAGTCATAGCAGTATCCAAAGAAGGCTATGAAGAAATCGAAAAGACAGTTGACGAAACAATATATACACCTAAAGTAAGGAGTATATTGGCACCAATCTTATCAGTAATTCCTCTTCAATTACTTGCATATTATGTTGCGGTTGAAAAGGGTGCTGACGTAGATAAACCAAGGAATTTGGCTAAGTCAGTTACAGTTGAATAGATTAAGTCTAAACGGCTTGTCTACTGATAAAAACAAACCCATACAGAGAAAAATAAAGTTGTTCAGAAAACGAGAGAAAAGACCAGAGAAAAACGGGAATAAAGTCCTGCTTTTCTCTTTTTTTCTTGAGAAAAAAGAATGAGAAAGTGTTTGATGAAAAGTATTGAAAGGATTGAATTACAAAGGTTTGAGGGAATTATTGAGAAAAAGATTAAGAGAAAAACATACATTAATCCTTATTACATAATCCTAAAAAACTCCCTAATTTCTTACCGACTTTATTTTGATTTTTTTGAAAATGAAAAGGAATATACAGGAAATTAAAAAATGAGATTTCTGAAAGAGTTTTTTTTAGGTCACAATATGTAAATCATAATTAGAAAATATTTTTCAGGAAAAGGTTGCAGAGGTTACCGATTTTGGCTATAAATTAGTATATTATAAAATAGTAAAATACAGATTATGTAATATAATAAAATGTAAAAGGCACATGTTTTGCTACGGGTTAAATCAATTAGAAAAAAAGGAGAAAACAAATGACGAATTATATTTTATATGCAATTGCTTTTGTATTGCTATTCATATCTTTTCAAAAGGATAGAGTGAAAACTAAAAAAGCACTTAAAAAAGCATGGAAGGCTTTTGATAATATTCTTCCAGAATTTTTAGGAGTAATTATGTTAGTGGGAATTTTAATGGCTGTTTTGAACCCAGAAGTTATTTCGAAAATAATTGGTGACGAGTCAGGATGGTTTGGAGTTGTTATATCAGCAGTGGTAGGAACAATTACTTTAATACCAGGGTTTATAGCTTTTCCAACAGCAGCGATGCTTTTAGAAGGAGGAGCGGGATATATGCAAATTGGTGCCTTTGTATCTACACTAATGATGGTTGGTGTTGTAACTGCACCTGTTGAAATGAAGTATTTTGGTAAGAAAATGACTATTATGAGGAATGTTCTTGCTTTTGTATTTTCTTTCTTTGTTGCATTTATTATTGGAAAGGTGGCAGGTGGCATATGAAATTAATTAAAAGATATAAATTTTTTCTAGTGACTTTAGTGATTGTAGGGATCATAACTATTGTAAATATGGAATTAGGGTTAGAAGCTTTATCAGTTACAGGATACAGTTTAAAAGAAATGATAATGGTAATTCCACCTGTATTTATACTATTGGGACTTTTAGATGTATGGATACCGAGAGAAACTATGGTTAAATACATGGGGCATGGGTCTGGACTTACTGGAATAGTTTTAGCTTTGGCTTTTGGATCAGCAGCAGCAGGACCACTTTATGGTGCATTTCCGGTTGCGGCAGTTTTTATGAAGAAAGGTGCTAAATTCAGTAATGTGCTTATTTTTATAGGAGCATGGTCAACTACAAAAATACCTATGTTTTTATTTGAATTATCTGCGCTAGGTACAAGTTTTGCTCTTACAAGATTACTTGTGGATATACCTGGAATTATTATAATGGCATATATTTTATCTTCATTAATATCAAAAGAAGAAGTTGAGAAAATATATAAAAAAGTAGAGACTTTATAATAAAAGCACTAAAAGGCTTAGCCTTTTAGTGCTTTTATTAATGGAGAGGAAAAATAATGAGGTATAATTTACAAAATATGGTATAATATATTCATAGCAAATCTATTGAGTTAAAACGAATGGTGAAAAGTAGAACGAATTTTGTATTTAAAATAGTTGAGAAAAAGGAGTAAAGAAATGGATGATAAAGTAAAAAAACATATAATAATTAGTATTGGAATAGTAGTTCTTTCGGCACTTTTATTGCCTTGTTTTTCACCTAAAAGTATTGATGGTTTATATAAATGCAGTTTTGGGTTTCCAGTAGCGTATTTGCATATATTTTCAACAGGAAAAAATTCTATGGTTGTACCGATTCTTTTGAATAAGAGTAAGGATATAAATTTTGATATATTACGGTTTGCTATAGATGCAGGGATTTATTATTTTATTTTGAGTAAATGTGCTTTGATGTTTAAAAATAAAAAAATAGGTGTAGGCACTTTATCAATAGTAGTATTTATATTTGCTATATCATTTTTTATTACCATAGAAGGTTATGGAATAATTGGAGCTTACGTATTATCTAAATTTGGGTTTACGGTTAGTTTAGGGAAAATATTAGGATTAAATTATTCAACCATATGTCCATTAATGTTATTTCTATTGTCTTTTTTCTTGGGGAAAAAATATAAAAAAGACATAGGAGCTGAACTTGGGACAAGCCTGTCAGCTTTTATGGGTATTTTTTTAGGGTTACTTTTAATAGTAAGAATAACCTTGTGAATTGTGCTGTGTTATAAAGTCTATTCTAAAAAGAATTTAAGTTGTAATAATTCTATATTGTGTGCATCATAATTAATCAGACCATCTTTTTTCATTTTAGCTAGTTCTCTAGAAAGAGAAGTTCTTTGTATTCCCATTTTTTCTGCAAGCTCTTTTTTGCTTAACTGAAGTTTAATAATAGAAGAATTTTGAATATTATATTCATATCTTAAAAAATCTATAATACTATCTCTAATAGATTTAAGAGAGATTGCCTTTATTTTTTTCGTTAGAAGTGCCGATTTATTAGATATATTATTTAAGAAAAGAACTAAAAAATCTTTATTGTTACTACATAAATTAAGTATAAATTCTTTCTTTAAATGAAGCAGAATTACATTTTCTTTTGCTATAATACTCATAGGGTAAATAGGATAATTAGAGAATATTAAATTCCCCCCAAAATCATCTCCTTTTTTAAAATTTGCAATAGTAAGAACATTTCCTTTTTCGTCGATTTTCTGTACAATAACATCACCTTTTAAAATAATATCAAAAGTGGTTGACTGTTCTCCTTCAAGTCTTATTAAAGCGTTTTTATTGTAAGCTTTTATTGTATACTCTTGTTCAGTAAAATAATTTTCGATTTTTTCTTCAGATAAATGATTAAATAATTTGTTTTTTTTCAGGTCTGATAAGTATTTTTGTATTTTCATCTAAATTACAGTCCTTTCTTTATAATTAATAATCTACAAGTAAGACTTTCACATTAATTGTGCATTGTGCATTGTAAATTGTGCATTGCTTTAAGATTAGTTACCAAGGTAACTGATTTAATCTCCAATTAATTATATTATAAAAGTACGAAATATAAAAGGAGGACACAAGATGTTAGAGAAAATATTTGAATATTCAATGAAGAAAGAAAAGGCTGTTGAGAGGGTTATTGATGATGAAAATGTAAATATTAATCATATGATTTTTAGAAAAGGAGAATCATTACCAGAACATTTTTCAAATTCTAATGTTTATATGATTATCACTAATGGGACTATGAATATAAAGTTAAATGATCAGGAATATCATTCTTATGAAAAGGGTGAAATGCTTAATATTCCGTATAATACAAAAATGAATATCACTAATTTAGATGAAGAAATTTTAGAGTTTTTTGTAGTTAAATCTCCTGCACCTAAGTATTTTGGAGGTAAGTAAGTATGGATATATTTACATTGGGTCTTTGGGTAGTGACTGGTATTTTGTTTGTTTTTTTTATGATTAAGGATAAAAATAAAACTTTGTCTTCTATGAAAATGTCCAAGGGTATGATGAAAGGTATGATAGGAGAAATTCTAGGAATATTATTTTTGATAGGATTAATATTAACATTTATTCCTCCTGAAAGTATAAAAAATGTTTTAGGGGAATCAAATTTAGTCCTATCAACAGTAGTATCAGCATTTGTAGGTAGTATTACTTTGATACCAGCTTTTGTAGCGTTTCCATTAGTAGGATCTTTAGTTAATGTAGGAGCGAGTATTGTACCTGCTGTTGCATTTTTGACTACACTTACTATGGTTGGGTTTGTAACATTCCCGTTAGAAAAAAGAGAGTTTGGTTTAAAATTTGCTTTTTATAGAAATATATTTAGTTTTATCTTTGCAATTATTATTGCAATATCTATGGGGGTGTTCATTTGAAAATTGTAAGTTTTTTAAAAAGAAATCTTTTAGTAGCCTCTGTTATTTTGATTTATATAGCACTTTTTATATTTGCTCAAGATAAGGCGATTTCATCTGTAGATAATAGTATGTATTATGTTGTTGAAATGTTGCAAATTATGCCAGTTATTTTTCTTTTAACGGCTATTTTAGATGCGTGGGTTCCAAAGGATGCTATTGTGAAGGGTTTGGGAGAAAATTCAGGAGCTAAAGGGATGTTATTATCTTTTCTTTTTGGAAGTATTTCTGCGGGACCTATATATGCAGCGTTTCCAGTGTGTAAAATGCTTCTAAATAAAGGAGCTAGTGTTAAAAATATTGTTGTTATTTTAAGTGCGTGGGCAGTAATTAAGGTACCAATGTTAGCTAATGAAGCTAAATTTCTTGGTGTCCAATTTATGAGTATAAGATGGGTTTTAACTGTAATATCAATAGTATTTATTGCTTATTTTGTATCTTTGATTGTTAAAAGAGAAGATGTGAAAATTGAAAAAGTTAAAGAATTAAGTGAGGTTAAGAGTGTTAGTATAATAACGGAATCTTGTATTGGCTGTGGACTTTGTTCAAAGACTATGCCGGAATATTTTGAAATGAATAATAGAAAAGCGAAAGTATCAAATAAGGTATTAAAGCCTGAAGATTTGGATAAATTAAGAGAAGTAAGTGAAAAATGTCCTGCTAAGGTTATCAGATTAAATTAAGGTTTGTTACAATTATTACTAACTTTTAGTCTGGAATATGGTAAATTAACTATAAGTAACGTTTTTCATGATATTATTGAATATTAAAAAAATTAAGGAGGCAAAATTATGAGAGGCAATGTAGATAAGGAAACATGTATTGGTTGTGGCATATGCGCTGAAGTTTGTCCGGAAATTTTTAAAATGGACGATGATGATAAGGCTATAGCCAGAGAAATTGATATACCGGAAGATACATTAGATAGTGCAAGAGATGCAGAAGAACAATGTCCTGTGGAAGCTATAGAGGTAAAATAATTAAATAGAAAAAGATGAGATATTTTGATTTTAGAAATATCTCATCTTTTTTTATACATTGATATAATATTATTCTATAATAGTCATTACTTCTTCGACAGGTTTTCTTCTTGGGCTTTTTAGGTCTTCATTAGCTGGTACACCTAGTGGAACCATACAAGCCAGTGAGTAACCTTCTTTGTGGAAACCAATAAAATCTGCAATTTCTTTAGCAGCAAAATTTGGGCCTGTCATCCAACAAGCTCCATAGCCCATGGCAGTTGCAGCAAGTTGAATATTTTCAACAGTAGCACCTATATTTTGAATTCTTGGAGACATAGAGATTAGGTTTTCTATTTCAGTAGAATCTATTCCAGCTTCTTTCATTACATCTAAACCTAAAATTGGATATTCCCCTGCAAAAACAAGAATTAATATTGGAGCATTTTTGAATAATGTAAAATATTTAAGATATTTTGAAAATTTTTTATTTAGTTCATCATTAGTAGATTTAGCTACTAGTGCATCATGCTTCTTTTCAATTATTTCAGCTATCTTGTTCAATTTCTCTTTGTTTTTAATAACAACAAAGTGCCAATTTTGAGAGTTAGTTCCTGATGGTGCAAAGGTAGCAGCTTTTATAATTTCATTAATATCTTCGTATGGTACATCTGTATCTTTAAACTTTCTCACACTATGTCTGTTGTATATAAAATCTAAATTTGTCATGTATAATACACTCCTTTATTTTAATAAAATTATAACTCATTATACTTAACTAAGGTATTTTAGTCAATATAATAAGAGATATTCTGTTTATTATAAAATTAAATAATGTAAAAAAGTATGAATAAGAAGAAATTATATTGGAAAAATATAAAAGGATAAAACATATAAAAATATAAAATGAAACATATGAAAAATGAAAGAGGAGGATTTGATTTGGAAAATTCAATGTTTTGTTATCAATGTGAGCAGACAGTAGGAGGAAAAGGTTGTACTAAGGTTGGCGTTTGTGGTAAAGATGCAGAAGTAGCAGCACTTCAAGATTTATTAGTATATCAACTAAAAGGAATAGGATTTTGTGGCCAAAAGATACTTGATAGAGGAGATAAAATTGACGAGGAAATTTGTAAATTTGTTATTGATGGAAGTTTTGCAACTTTAACAAATGTAAATTTTGATCCTGAAAGATTTGTAGAGTTTTTGAAAAAAGCAGACCAGATTAAAGAAGAATTAAAAAGTAAAGCTGGAAGTATGTCAGGAGAAGTGCCTTGTTGTGTGAATTATAGGCTCCCAACATCAAAAGAGCAAATGTTAAAAGATGCAGAAAAAGCTGGTATTATGTATGATCAAGAATTAGATGCAGATATTCGTTCTTTGAGAGAAACTCTTATTTACGGACTTAAGGGTATGGGAGCGTATGCACATCATGCTCATGTACTTGGAAAAGTTGATGAAGAAGTAAGCAATTTCTTTTATAAAGGATTTGCAGCTACACTAGATAATTCTTTGACAGTGGATGATTTATTTAATTTGTGTATGGAATTTGGTAAAGTTAATTTTAAATGTATGGGTCTATTAGATGGGGCTAATACAGGGCTTTACGGTAATCCAACACCTACTGAAGTTTGTATTACAAAGAAAAAAGGTCCTTTTATAATTGTATCTGGGCATGATTTGAGAGATTTGAAAGAACTATTAATACAAACTGAAGGAAAAGGAATTAATATATATACACACTGTGAGATGCTTCCGGCTAATGGATATCCAGAACTTAATAAATATAAACATTTAGTAGGGAACTTTGGTGGAGCTTGGCAAGAACAACAACGTGAATTTGATGGAGTTCCTGGATGTATATTGATGACAACTAATTGTCTTCAGAAACCAAGAGATTCTTATAAGGATAGAATTTATACTACAAGTATAGTTGGATGGCCAGATATTGCACATATTTGTGAAGAAAATGGTAAAAAGGATTTTACACCAATTATAAACAAAGCATTAGAACTTGGTGGCTTTACTGAAGATGAACCTGAAAAGAAAATAACTGTAGGATTTGGTCATAATGCTGTGCTTAGCAATGCAGGCGAAATAGTAGATGCAGTAAAACAGGGAGCAATTAAACATTTCTTCTTAATTGGTGGCTGTGATGGAGCAAGACCAGGTAGAAATTATTATACTGAATTAACAGAAAAAATACCAAAAGATTGCTTGATGTTAACTCTTGCTTGTGGCAAATATAGATTTAATAAATTAGAGCATGGTACTATAGGACCATTTCCAAGATTGTTAGATGTTGGTCAATGTAATGATGCATATTCTGCAGTGCAGATAGCATTAGCATTAGCGGATGCATTTAGTTGTGGAGTAAATGAATTGCCATTATCAATGATATTATCTTGGTACGAACAAAAGGCAGTATGTATTTTGCTAACGTTATTATCATTGTATATAAAAAATATTTATTTAGGACCAACTTTACCAGCATTTATTTCACCGAATGTATTGCAAGTTTTAATAGATAAATTTAATTTACAACCAATATCAACTCCAGAAGATGATATAAAAGCATGTCTTTCCAAATAAAAAAATATAGATTTATATTAACAAGAAAAGAAATTGTGTCAGGCAATTTCTTTTCTTTTTTTGATATAAAGGACAAATTCTCGTAACAGTTAAATTCAGCTTTCATAGAATAAAAGTAGGTAGCTATATATTTATTAACTAATTATAAAAAAGTGGGAGTGGTTTTGTGAAAGTAGTAATTCTTTGTGGAGGAAAAGGACTAAGAATGAGGGGGGGCAATGACGATATTCCTAAACCAATGGCATTGGTCAAGGACAAGCCTATTCTGTGGCATGTTATGAAATCTTATACTAAATTTGGATTTAATGAGTTTGTACTTCCTCTTGGATATAAAGGTGAAAAGATTAAAGAATATTTTATTAATTATAAATGGAGAAATTCTAGTTTTACAACAGAATTTAATAAAGAAACTATAGAATATCATAATGATATAGATATTAAAGATTGGAAAATTACTTTTGTGGATACTGGAGTAGAAACTATGACTGGCGGAAGAGTGAAAAGAATAGAAAAATATATTGATGGTGATATTTTTATGCTTACCTATGGAGACGGTTTATCTGATATTAATATTGGAGAGCTTGTCAAATTTCATAGAGAAAAAGGGAAAATAGCAACATTAACAGCTATAGAAAGGAAAAGTCAATACGGGATTCTTAATATAAAAAATGGTATAGTGGAATCTTTTGATGAAAAGACAAAACTTGATGGATTAATAAATGGAGGATTTTTTGTTTTAGATAGAAAGATTTTTAATTATTTAGATGGTGATAGTTGTGTATTAGAAAAAGAACCATTGAGGCAGTTGGTAAAGGAGAGCGAACTTTCAGTATATGAACATAGGGGATACTGGAAGGCTATAGATACATTAAAAGATTTGAAAGTTGCGAATGAAACCTGGGAAAATTGAAAGGAGAGAAGAAGGAATGAATACAAATTCACTAATAAATTTATTAAATGAAGTTTTGAATTATGTGCAAAGTGAAAATAGGACAGATTTAGTTAGATTGATGAATTCACTTGGAAATAACAATATAAGTATTCAAGACGTAATAGATCAGCTTTCAGAAGAATTAGAATATAAATTGGATAAGTCTAAAGAGTATGCTGAAAATTTTAATCAAGAGGAGTATTTATACAAAGATTCTATTAATAAGAAGCCTTTTAGAGACGATGAAGAATATGGTTATTATGCAGAAGCTGAATATGGAGAAGAAGACGATGAAAGAGAAATAATAGAAGCAAAATTTACTTCAATAGAAAAAGATAAAGCAGAATATAATTTTTGTACGCTTGCCGGTAAAGGATATTTAATTAAAATTATAACTTTTTATAGGTGTCTTTCTAGAAATACTAAAAATTTCAAGCTATGGATTTGTTGTATGGATGAAGTTATATATAGAGTTTTATCAAAACTGAACTTAAAAAATGCAGAGATTTATACGGTAGATAAATTGGAGACGCCACAATTACTGCAAGCTAAAAGAGAAAGAACAATGAGTGAATATTGTTGGACATTAAAAGCTCCAATGATGGAGTATCTTTTAGATAAATATAATTTAGAGAAGATTGTTTATTGTGATTCAGATATTTGTTTTTTCTCAAATGCTAAACAAATATATGATGAGTGGGGCGAAAAAAGTGTTTTCTTATGTCCACAAAGAGATAGAGAAAGTATTGAAGAAAAATATGGAACCTATCAAGCAGGGTTGATTGGATTTAAAAATGATAGTGAAGGTAGAGAAGCCTTAGAATGGTGGAAAAATAAATGTATAGAATGGTGCTTTAAAAGAGAAGATATTGAAAATGATAGATGGGCTGATCAGAAATATCTTGATAAAGTTCCAGAATTATTTAATAATCTCAAGATTACAGATAATTTAGGGATAAATGCAGCTCCTTGGAATTTGATATATAATAATGATTTTAATATTCAGAAGAAAAATAATTCTGTTTATATAGAAAAAAATAAATTGGTTGCATTTCATTTTGCATGTTTTTCTATTTTTAATAAGGATGAGTTTGACCTATGGAATTTAGGTAGGCTAGATATGAAATCAGTTATAAAAAAAGATATTTATGCAGTTTATATAAAAGAGTTAAGAAATACTATTGATATATTAAATAGAAAAATTACTCGTATTGACAAGCAGATTTATTCACAAAACAATAAGGATGAGGCAAAAAATTTTTATAAAGTTAATAAAGTAAGAGAATATATGAATGACTATGATGATTACTATATTTTTTGTACACTTGCGTCAAAACAATATTTAGTTAAAGCTTTGACGTTATATAGATCTCTGAAAAAAAGAATGAATAATTTTCAATTATTTGTTTGTTGTATGGATAATACTGTTTATAAAATATTGAAAAGAATAAAAAGTAAAAATATTACAATCATCAGATTACAAGAAATTGAAAAGCAAAATCCAGAATTATATAAGATTAAAAAAGAAAGAAATATTACTGAATATTGTTGGACATTAAAAGCGCCATTAATAAAGTATGTTATAGATAATTATGGAATTCAATCAGTAGTTTATTTGGATTCAGATCAGTTTTTCTTCCAAAATCCTAAGCAAATATTTGAACAATGGAAAGATTTTTCAATATTAATGTGTACTCAAAGAGGTGATTTTGAGCTAGAGAGTGTACATGGTTATTATCAAGCGGGTCTTTTAGGTTTTCGAAGAGATAATTATGGGTCTCCATGCTTAAAATGGTGGAAGGATAAATGTTTTGAATGGTGTTATGAAGAGTGGGATAAAGAAGAGAATAGATGGGGTGACCAAAAATATTTAGAGAAATTGCCTTATAAGTTTAAAAGTATAAAAGTTGTTAGAGATTTAGGCATTAATGCAGCGCCTTGGAATGTTGTTTTTAATAATGATTTTAAAGTAACGAAGAAAAATGGTGAAGTTTATATAGAAGACAAAAAGTTAATTGTATATCATTTTGGAAGTTTATTAATATATAAAAATGGACAATTTGATTTATGGAAGTTAGGGCCATTAGATTTTAAAGAAGAAGTAATTGAAAATATATACAAACCATATTTAAAAGAAATAAATAAGACTATTGATATTTTGGTTAAAAACGGCATTAACATTAATGATATTGTAAGTAACAAGGAGAATCCACAAAATTTATTTAAGCTAAATTCAAGGTGGAGATAATATGAAATTTAAAGAGGTATTTTTCAAAAACAAAAGGGTTTTCATTACGGGTGGTGGAGGATTTATTGGTTCTCATCTTGTAAGAAGACTATTAAGTATAGGAGCTAGAGTATCTATCCTAGTAAGAGAAAATTCTGATTTATGGAAAATTAGAGATGTGGAAAAAGATTTGGAAATATTTCATTGTGATATACAAGATAAAAATATGGTAGAGAAAATTATTAAATCAATAAAACCTGATATTGTATATCATTTAGCCGCTTATGGAGTCAATTCGAAAAAAAATGATTATTATAAAGCATTGAATATAAATGTAAATGGAGCGGTGAATGTTATTAAACCTCTTATTTATACGGGGTGTGAAAAAGTTATATATATTGGAAGTAGCTCAGAGTATGGTGCAAGTAAAGATCCAAGAGATGAAAAAAATGCACTTTATCCATTAAATATTTATGGAAGTACAAAGGCAGCAGGAACAATAGTGATGCATCAAATTGCGAGAGAAAATGATATTGGAATTATTACCATAAGACCTTTTGGTCTTTTCGGAGAAAGAGAAGAGCAGCACAAAATATTTTCATATATCATTGGTAGTATTTTAAAAGGTAAGGAAGTTAAACTTACTGCATGTGAACAATTTAGAGACTATTTATATGTAGAAAACCTTGTTGATGCTATGATATTAGCAGCAGAAAGTGATGTTAAAAATGAGATTTTTAATATAGGAACTGGGAAGGTTAAAAAGTTGAAGTATTATGTTGAAAAAATATTCGAGATTATTGGAACTAATCAAAAACCATTATATGGTCAATTGGGTAGTAGAATTAATGATATGTGGTGTCCAGAACCGGATGTAAATAAAATCAAAACTGTGCTTGAATGGGAACAGAGAGTATCTTTAGATGAAGGCCTTAAACTTACTATACAATGGTTTCAAAAGAATATTGGCAACTATTGATAGCTACTAGAAGAGGTGATATTTATGGAAGAAAATTTATTGAAAGTATTTAAAAACAAGAATGTTTTAGTTACAGGTCATACTGGATTTAAAGGATCATGGTTAGTTATTTGGTTACTGAAGCTAGGGGCTAACGTTATTGGATATTCGCTTGATCCTAAAACCGAAAAAGATAATTATGTTCTATCTAAGCTAGAAGATAAAATAATTGATGTAAGAGGAGATATTAGAGATTTTGATAAGTTGAATGAAGTTTTTGAAAAGTATAAACCTGAAATAGTTTTTCATTTAGCGGCACAGCCACTTGTTAGATACTCTTATAGATATCCAAGGGATACGTATGATGTAAATGTAATAGGTGCTGTTAATATTTTGGAATGTATAAGAAAGTATAAAGAAACTAAGGTTGGTGTAATAATTACAAGTGATAAATGTTATAAAAATAATGAGTGGGTTTGGGGATATAGAGAAGAGGACAGATTAGGTGGGTATGATCCTTATAGTTGTAGCAAGAGTTGTGTTGAACTTTTAGTTGCATCTTATAAAGATTCTTTTTTTACCGAGGACAATTATTTATCAAATGGTAAAGTGATTGCTTCCGCTAGAGCAGGAAATGTAATCGGTGGAGGAGATTGGTCAGAAGATAGATTAATACCAGACTGCATAAGAGCACTAGAAGAGAAAAATGATATTGTTATAAGGAGTCCAAATGCTATAAGGCCATGGCAACACGTACTTGAACCACTCAGTGGATATTTGATGCTTGCGGCAAAAATGTATTTAGAAGGGCTGGAATATACAGGAGCATGGAATTTTGGTCCGGAATATAAAAATATTGTTAATGTATCTCAATTAGTTGAGAGAATAGTAAATGTGTGGGGAGAAGGAGTAATTAAATTAATTAATACAAAAAAAGATCTTCACGAAGCTAAATTGTTAAGTTTGGATATTAATAAAGCAAAATATTATTTAGAATGGTTTCCTAAATGGGATATTGACATGACTATAAATAAGACTATAGAATGGTATAAAATTTATTCTGAGATAGATGTTTTTAATCTTTGCCAAAAGCAAATAGATGAATATACACTGTAGTTAATAAGAAAACACTCCCATATTGAAGTGAAATTCTAAAAGGGGGTGTTTTGGTGTTATATATCATAAATAAGTTCATATTTATTGTCGATTTATGTTTAAAATATTGATATAATTTATTTTATTAAGGAAGTGGATTTAATAAATAATTAAGTGAGGAGTATCATAGATGAATAATGGATTTATAAATAATAAAAAAAGTAGGGTTAATTTTGTTAAATATTTTAGTATTATATTTATGTTTATATTAGCTATATTTTTAATGATACTATATTTATCTAAAGTGGCAGAAATTAAAGCTAAAAAATTAGATTTAGAAAATAAAGAATTATATAATGTTGAGGGAAGAGAAAGGACAATATACTACGATTTGAGTGAAGTTTTTTCTGACCTTGAGTATGTTAAAAATTTTGTGTCAAAATATGTAACAGGTCAATACTCATATGGGTATATAGCAGAGAATCTTATAATGTATTCAGATAACAAAATGAAATATGATCAGATTAGGTATATAGATAAAGAAGGTATGGAATGGGTTAGGATTAATTATGATGAAGACAATTCTGAACTGGTGGACAAGAAAGAACTTCAAAACAAAAGGGACAGATATTATTTCTACGAGACGGCATCTCTTCTAAATGGACAGATTTTTGTGTCTAAATTTGATTTGAATATTGAAAATGGAATGATTGAAGAACCTGTGAAACCGATGATTAGATTTTCAACTCCAATTTATAACAAAGATGAATTTATGGGTATAGTTATAATGAACTATTCAGCGCAAAACTTAATAGAAGAGTTTAATAATTATGAAGATGAAGGAAGTGGAAATACAAGTCTTCTTAATAGTGATTCATATTGGATAATTTCACAGGATTCTGAACTGCAATGGGGCTTTATGTATGAAGATAAAAAGGATACTAATTTTAAAGAAAAATTTGAGAATGAATGGAATAGAATAAGTAAGGAAGAAAAAGGACAATTCTATACAGAAAACGGTTTATTTACGTTTGATAAAGTAGATAAACTTTTGAGTATTGACAATAAAAGATTTAAAAGTAATATAAATTTGTATGATGATTCATGGGTTATTTTATCTTATATAGACACTAATAATGAAGAGTTTATGTGGATAAAGAAGCCTATACATAGATTACTTATAGAAGATTTATTAGAAAATTATTATTTATTAATATTAGTATTTATGGTGTCTTTGATAGTAACTAGTTTATATAGCATGAATAAAGAATATAAAGAAGAAGTAGAGTATTTTGCTAAATATGATGCTATGACAAATACACTTAATAGACGATCAGGATTAGAAATGTTAAATATAGAAGTAAAGAGGTCAATTGCTAATAATGAAAATCTCAGTATTTGTTTTATTGATATAAATGGATTGAAGGTTGTAAATGATACTTTTGGACATGAAGCAGGGGATGATTTGATTACCACTGTTGCAGATATAATAAAGAAGAACATAAGAAAACGTGATGTTTTGATTAGACTAGGTGGAGATGAATTTTTAATAGTATTTCCTGCATTAAAAGGGAAAGCTGCAGAAGAAATTTGGGAAAGAATAAGATTAGAATTGACTAAACTTAATGAAGAGGATATTAAAAAATTCAAGATAAGTATTAGTCATGGGATTTCAGAATATTTGCCATGTAAAATGGACCCTATTGATTCTATTATAAATCTTGCAGATGAGAGAATGTATGAGGAAAAGAAGATAATAAAACAAAATATAGAAGAATTTAATAGGTATATAATTAAAAAATAATTATCTCATAGGGTGGTAAAATAATAAAATAAATCTTACTAATAAAAATTTAGTAGGATTTTTCTTTTTTTTTGTTCATAGAAAGAGGTTCTAAAAATTTCACCATAAAACAAAGTATGAATGACATCATATGTATATCTTTAATATTTAGGTAATATTTGATATGATTGATTTAATAATTGGAGATATTAAAAGGGGTGGGGTTATGGATTTTTCAATTGGTTTTGGTAAAGGGGTTATGAAATTTAATATTAATGACAATAATGTTCAGCAAGTTTTGAGTCCTAATAAAGTTTTAGTTGATTTAAAAGGGGAAGAAGAGGTTAAGAGAGCTTTAAAAGCACCAATAAATTCAGAAAGGCTTAAAGATATTGTAGCTAAAGAAGAAGATATAGTAATTATCACAAGTGATATTACTAGACCTATGCCTAGTAGAAAAGTACTTCCCGCAGTTATTGAAGAATTGAATAATGGAGGAGTACCAGATAATAATATAACTATTATTTTTGCCCTTGGTAGCCATAGAAAGCATACAGAAGAAGAAAAAAAATATCTTGTAGGAGAAGAAATATATAATAGAATTAATTGTATTGATAGCGATGATAAGAATTATGTATGTTTAGGTGAAACGAGAAATGGTACACCAGTAGAAATATTTAAGCCTGTTGTAGATGGAAATCGAGTTGTACTTCTTGGAAATATCGAGTATCATTATTTTGCTGGTTATAGTGGCGGATTGAAAGCGATAATGCCTGGAGTATCAACTAAGTCAGCAATACAAGCAAATCATAAAAGAATGGTTGAAGAAGAAGCTAAAACAGGGAATATAGATACTAATCCCGTGAGACAGGATATTGAAGAAGCGGCGGAACTGGTAAACGTTGATTATATAGTAAATGTTGTTTTAGATGAAAAGAAAGAAATTGTAAAAGCTGTATGCGGTCATCCTATAGATGCACATAGAGAAGGTTGTAAATTTTTAGATGCTTTATATAAAGTTCAAATAGATAAAAAGGCAGATATAGTTATAACCTCACCAGGGGGATATCCTAAAGATTTAAATCTTTATCAAGCTCAAAAGGCGTTAGATAATGCGAAACATGCCGTTAAAGAAAATGGCATAATAATTTTTGTGGCATCTTGTATAGAAGAATTTGGATCAAGTATATTTGAAGAATGGCTTTTAGAGGCAAAAAAAAGTGAAGAATTAGTTACTAGGATTCGTAAAGAATTTAAACTTGGGGGGCATAAAGCAGCTGCAATTGCTATGGTTCTTGAAAAATCTAAGATATATTTTGTTTCAGAAATGAAAGATAGTACAGTAAATAATATTTTTATGGAACCATATGGAGATGTTCAAAAAGCTTTAGATCAAGCTTTTATAGAATTAGGCGAAGAGGCAAAAGTAGTAGTGATGCCTTATGGTGGTTCTACTTTACCTGTAGTTATTAATAAAAGTTAAGCTAATAGTTTTTATTTATAAGCAATTTGCAATTCTTTTTAAAAGATAAATTGTAATTATTTTCAAAAGATAATTTGCAATGTGCAATTTGCAATGTGCAATTAATGTTGATTTTCTTCCCTTGGTCAGAAAATTTTGAATCATTAAATTAATTCAAAGATTTTGCGCAGCAAAATCATCCTTAATCCTTAATTGCTAATTGCTAATTGCTAATTGCTAATTGCTAATTACTAATTTGTTTAAATATGGAATCATTTTTGACCACAAACAGTCTTATAAGCATCGAGTGTTTCTTTTGCAGTTTTGTTCCATGAGTATTCAGAACTTTTCTTTAAGCCTTTCTTTATTAAATTTCGTTTTAAATCTTGATTATTTAGAACTTTAGTTAATGAGCTGGTTATTTCATCAATTGAATGAGGATTAATATAATAAGCGGCATCTCCAATTATCTCAGGTATTGATGTTAGAGAAGAAGCTATAACTGGTGTGCCACATGCCATTGCTTCAATTGGAGGTAATCCGAAACCTTCGTAAAATGAAGGATATACAAAAACCTCACAAGCATTATAGAAAATTGGCATATGATTTACTGGGATATAGCCAGTAAATATGACTTTATTTTCTATTTTTAAATCTTCTACCTTCTTTTTATAAATACTATATGACAATCCTTTTTTGCCTGCAATAACAAGTTTAAGATTTCTATCTTTTGAGAGATTAATATAGTTACTAAAAGCTTCTATTAAACCAGTTATGTTTTTCCTAGGACTAAAACCTCCTACATAAAGTATGAAATTATCTCCAATTTTATATTTTCGATGGATAAAATTTTTGCATAAACTACTATCTATAGGATAATAAATTTCTTCGTTTGACAAATGTGTGACGAAAATTTTTTCTTTGGGATAATTAAACTGAGTTGCAATATCATTTTTAGAATATTGGGATACAGTTATAATACCATCTGCATTATCAATAATAGTATCGATATATTTATGGAAAATTCTTAGGTAAGAATCGCTTACGGTTTCAGGCATTTTATAAGGGATAATATCATGTAATGTAATAATAGTAGGGGTTGATTTATTAGAAAGCATTCCTATTCCGTTATGAGGTATATGATAAATATTTGTTTTTTCGTTCAAATATTTCGGAGGAGTAGAAATATCATTCCAAAAATAACCGCTATAATTATTATTAGAAAAAATTATCTTTGAATTTTTATTGTTAATATAAATATCTTCTTTTGATTCGTATGGTGCATATATATTATAGTGATTTTTATCATATTTCTTAATTAAAGAATATATAAGCTGATAAGTATAGGTTCCTATTCCAGTTCCTCTATACCAAAAAGCAGCACGTCCGTCTATTGATATGTTCATAATACATCCCTTCAATAAATTATAGATATAATTCAGTATATTAGCGGTAGATTTAAAACGTTACGATAATTAATCTGTTCTAAATGAATATGGTACTTCATATAGTTTTTATATGGAGGTGAACTTAGTTATGATGAGAGAATTTGAAATAGAAAGACAATTTGATATAAGAATAGAAAGCATCAAACCACAAAAGGGTGTTTACCTTTTAAAAACTAATAAAGGGGATAAATGTCTTAAGAGAATAAATTATGGTGTTCAAAAACTGTATTTTGTATATGCAGCCAAAGAACATTTAATTAAGAATGGTTTTACTTTTATAGATAGATATGATTTGAATATTGAAGAAGAGCCCTTCGCATTTGTAAATGAAGACATTTATACTCTTTCAAGATGGATACAAGGAAGGGAGAGTGATTTTTACAACGACGAAGATTTAGTGGAAGCAACCAAAAATCTCGCTAGAATGAGTATTGCTTCAAGAGGCTATGATCCACCTGAAAATAGTAAGTTAAAAACTGATCTAGGGCGTTGGCCACATTTAATGGATAAGAGGGTTACTGCTTTAGATAAGATGAGAAATATGAGTAGAAAAAGACATAGAAAATGTGATTTTGATTTTGCCTATCTACAACATATGAATTATTATAAAAAATATGGTGTTAGAGCACTTAATGTATTAAAAGATTCAAAGTATAAAGAACTTTGTGAAGAAACAGAACTTGAAAAGAGTTTTTGCCATCATGATTATACTTATCACAATATTATTATCGATGAAGATAGCAATTTTAATGTAATTGATTTTGATTATTGTAAAAGAGAATTGAAAATTTATGATATATCTAATTATATGGTAAAGGTATTGAAAAGAAGAGATTGGGATATTAAATATGCTAAATTAATTCTTGAAAATTATAATAAAATAAATCCAATAAAAGAAGAAGAATATAGAGTGTTATTTGCATTCTTATTATTTCCACAGAGATTTTGGAGATTAGCTAATAGATTTTATTATAATGAAGTTAGTTGGGGTACTAAAAGTTTATCTAGAAGACTTGATTTGATAATAGATGAACAAGAAAAATATGATAAGTTTATTGAAGATTTTAAGAAAGAATATGAACAAAAGGAAGACTAAAGATAAACTATAAGTAAACTTAATTTATACATGTACAAAATACAATGAGTTAATGAGTTATGGACTTGTATAAAATTATGTTGGAGTAGTTTAGCTATATAGGATAAAAACCATGTACGCAGAAATAGCATACATGGTTTTTATTTTAGTATTGGAAATAAGAATATTTTAGGTTGCGAAATTATATATTAGAATGATGGTTTATAAATTGAATTATGGAGAGGAGGATAGAATGCTAAAGCATGGGATCCAGTTGTAGAAAAGTACTTACTAATAAAGAAATTAAAAGAAAAGCTAGAGATAGTTTGAAAGAAAAGTGGGATGAAATTATTATATTTTCTTGTGTTTATTTTCTTGTACTTAAAGTATTTTGGCTTTGGTTTCTGTTAATTAAGTTAGGAGATTTATTGAGTTTTATTCCAGAGCAAAAGAATTTTATCATAAGTCAGGGTGTTGATACAAAGACAATAATTTTAGTGGCTAGTGTAATTCAAATTTTCTTAGGCGGGATTTTAATTTATGGGCTCGCTACTTATGTTTTGTTTTTTATTAGAGAGAAATATTGTGATAACAAAATAGTTTTTGGAAAGATGAAGAAATTAAAAGTATTTATAAAGACTTGTTTTATTAATATTAATATTATTATACTAAAAATAATATGGGCTAATTTTATATTAGCGATAATTATAATATTAGCTTTAGCAATATTTACTCCATGCTTTATTGATATGTTAAGTAGAAGATGTTTGTACGATATTCTAGAATTTAATGTTCTTCCTGCTGATATACAAGTAATGTTAATCCAAAATTCTATTATTATGTTTGCGTTATTTTTAGGAATTATGATTATATATTTTATTATAATTGTAAAATATAATTTTGCTTTCTTTATCTCAATAGATAAACAAGAGAAAAATTTTTTAAAGTGTATTAAAGAGTCTAAAGAAATACTTTCTGAGTATAGGATTAAGTTGCTGCTTTTGTATTTTAGTTTTTTAGGATGGATATTGATTAGCATAATAACATTTGGTATGGGATTTATACTTTTGAAAATATATATTAAAACAAGTCTTGCAGTTTTTTATGAAAATATAAAGAAGGATGAAGTGTGAACTTCTTCCTTCTTGTAATTAAATTAGTTGTATTTTAAATTTAGTCCATAGCAATCAATTACTGGTGTTATAAACATAAAACCTACGCCGGGATTATTCGCATAATCTAATTCATAATTTAGTGCATCTACTACTTTGTTGAGTTTAGATTCTTCTCTGATTACACTTATAATGGTTTTGTTGTAAGGTTGATTGCCTTCTAAAATTTTTCTTATACCTGAAAATATAGGGATTTCAACATTGTTATTTAAAAGAATTTTACCAAGCCCAACGCTATCTAATGTAGTTGCTCCACATGCGTTATCATAAAATATTTCTTGTACATCGTCTAACTTGTTTAAATCATTTAAAATTAAATATATGGCATACATAACAATACTCCTTTAAATTTTGGCTTCTTTAGCTTTAATTATAGCATTTTTAGTTGAGATTGGCCCGATTATTTCAGTGAAAATAGTGGTTCCTAGTAAAACAGTTATTACAAGAGAACCAAGTTCAGTTCCAGCAAATTCTCGGCTAACAATTATAGCTAAGCCAACTGCAACCCCAACTTGTGAAAAAAGACCAAATCCAATATTATTTTTAATTTCTGCAGGCGCTTTTGCAAGAGTTCCACCTAAATATGCACCACCAACTTTTCCCAGCATTCTAAATAGCAAGTAACATATTCCTATTAATCCTATATGAGGAAGCATATAAATATCGAGTCTAGCTCCTGCGAGTACAAAGAAGGCCGCGATGATAGGCGGAGAAAATTTTTCTATAGAAGAAAAAGCTTTTCTGCTAAATGATGAAATGTTTGATACCATAAGGCCTATAGTCATTGATGAAAGTAGAGCAGATAAATCAAATTTTATAGTGATTCCGATATTTAATAATATTATTCCGATTATGAAAGTTAAAAGTTCACCGCTTTTATTTGACATTTTTAATAAATAACAAAGAATTATACCAAGGATAACGCCCACTAGTAAAGATAATATTATTTCTAACAATGGATGGAATAAAACTTTATTTAATGTGATAATGTCATGTTTGATAAATACTTTTGAGATGGAAGAAGCTACAGAATATATCATGAGGCAAATAGCATCATCAACTGCCACTACACCTAGAAGAGTAGTTGTTAATGGCCCAGAAGCTTTATACTCTTTTAATACCATGACAGTAGCTGCGGGAGCTGTTGCTGATGCAACTGATCCTAGAATTAATGAAGTAGCAATGTCTCTAGTTAGTAAGAATATTATTCCGGATACTAAAGTAAAGGCACCTAGGGCTTCGCACAGTGCTATTAATAAAATTGTTTTTCCTAATTTTTTGATTATAGTGAATTGTAGATCACTTCCAATATTAAAGGCTATTATCCCTAAAGCAAAATCACTTATAAAAGAAAGTTGGTCGATAGTTTGAGGATTTATAATATTTAGGCCAGATATTCCAATTACTAAACCAGCTATTATGTAACCAGCTACTGCAGGTATTTTTAATTTATTGGTAACTTGTCCTAAAATGATGCCTAGTATTACTGCTATCCCTAAAGAAAAAAATGGATTCATTTGTTAAACACCTCTATTTCTGTAATTTGAACATAACTATAAGTGTATTACTTATATGGAATTAAGTAAAATGTCATAAAACAGAGTATATGAGTGTATATGATTAAAGAAGGTTTGTCTATAAGAGAAAAATGCTATTATTATAATATTCGTTTCAAATGAAACGATTTCATAAGGGAAAGTATATTGAATTGAATAAATTAAATAGCACTTAAAATAATATATTTCATAGTATAGAGTGAAGGCATTTTTGAATCTGAAGGGGGGACATCTTTGGAAATTGGGGATTTAGTTGTTAGGAAATCCTACGGAAGGGATATAACTTTTAAAATAATTGATGTGAAGAAAAAAGAGAATAAGGTTATTTATGTGCTTAAAGGAATTAATCTTAGAATAGTAGCAGATTCACCAGAAATGGATTTGGAATATGCTACAAAAGAATGTATAAGTAAGAATGAAAGCGTATTTAATGATAAAATTAATAGAAATATCGATAGCATAATGGGAAGTAGAGATGGAAATGAACAAATTAATATTTCATCTAAAGATATTAAAACTGATATAGAAAAAAAAACGAAAATAATGCAGAAGAATAAAAGTGGAATGTCGTTTGGAAGACCAGGGAGTGTTCTTCATGTAGATGGAGACCCAGATTACTTAGAGATATGTTTAAAAACTTATAGTCAACTTAAATTAACATCTTATGGATTTGTTTTAAAAGAAAACAAACAACCAGATGAAATACTTAGTTTAGTGAAACTATATAAACCAGATATAGTTGTTTTGACAGGACATGATGCAATAATTAAAGGTGCACAGGATTATATGGATTTAACAAATTATAAAAATTCAAAATATTATGTAGAATCAGTTACTAAATTAAGAACTTATAATTCTAATTATGATGAACTTGTTATCTTTGCTGGAGCATGTCAATCATGTTATGAGGCTATACTGGATGCAGGAGCTAATTATGCGAGTTCGCCTAATAGGATATTAATACATTGCTTAGATCCTGTTTTTTTGGCAGAAAAAATAGCTTATTCAAATATTAATAAGGTTGTTTCTGTGAAAGATGTTTTAAATAATACAGTAACAGGAATAGGAGCTATAGGTGGATTGCAAACACGCGGAAAATACAGAGAAGGATATCCGAAATCTAAGTATATATAATCATATTGCATAAAGGAAAGAAATAATGATAATAATAGTTAATGTGTGGAATGATTAAGATATACAGTTAGAAAGGTTTTAATAATAAGTTTATATGTTAATTTAACAGAAAATTAATATTGACAATAGGGTTTGTTTAGTGATAAAATAATTAGTTAATTTGACAAGCGACTTATTAGGTGTTATAATGTAAATGTGGAAAGAGGGTGTTTTGAGTGAATAGAGTTAATGTATTAGCTTCAATCAAAAACGAAATTGATAACCATATTGGTGAAGAGGTAACACTAAAAGCTAATAATGGTAGAAGGAAAATTGTTGTAAGCAATGGGATTATAGAGAAAACATATCCCAGTATATTTGTAGTTAGATTAGGAAGTGACACCCCAAGGACAGTGACATATAGTTATTCAGATGTATTGACAAAAGCAGTACAAATAGAATTTGCTGGATAAAGTGATACTAAATTTTAGTATTACTTTTTTTTTATTATTAGCATATTTTTAAATCTCCTAAATATAAATAAATAGTAGGTATAATAGGGAGGTTTAAAGAGGTATGGATTTAATAAAAGAAAGTATAAATTATGAGCAAATTCTTTGCGAAGAAATTCAAGAAACAGTTTTAAAAGAAGAATATGTAGTTCCTGACACAGAACCCGATGTGTATAAAATATTAAATATGGATACAAAACCAGTGATAACTACTAAAGATGTGATGTTAGGAAAAGTATATATACAAGGGATGCTTCAATGTAATGTTTTGTATATTGCCAGAATGGATGAGGATTATGAGATTTGTTCTGTAGGGTACACAAAAGAATTTTCTACTTATTTTGATATTGAAGAGGTAGACGAGGATATGTTGTGCACAGCAGAAGGCAATGTTGAACATATAGAATGTAAAATTCTTAATGAAAGAAAGATTGGTATTGAAGGAATAGTTGAAGTTAAAATAGGAGTATACAATAATGTAGAATTAGAAATTGTTAAAGATGTTGAAAATTATGATGAAGTACAAGTATTAAAAACACCTGTAGCAATAGACAAAATAGTTTGTAAGCTTGAGGGAGAGTTACTAGCTAAAAGTCATATCAAGATTGCCACTGATAAACCTGAGATAGGTAGAATCTTAAAATGTTTAGTACAGCTTCATAGAGAAGAAGTAAAACTATATGATGGAAAAGTTGATTTTGAGTGTTTTGCTATGGTGAAAATATTATATAGGACTAATGATAGTAAAGAAATTTGCTATATCCAAGATGATGTGTTTATGAGTAAAGAGATGGATGCAGAGGGTGTAGATTCATTTATGAATCAAAAGACAGATTTTTTAGTGGATTCAATAGATTATGATGTTAAAGAAGATGATTTAGGGGAATATAGAATAATTGACGTAGAAGCACTAGTTAACACTTATACAAAAGTATTGTATAAAAATGAAGTAGAAATGATTGAAGATGCATATAGTCCGGATTGTAAACTTAGTATGGAAAAAGAAAAATATAAAATTAATTTAATGTTAGATAGTAAAGAAGTAGAAACTGTAGTAAAAGATAATATAGAAACAGGAAAAGGAAAACCAAAAGAGATTTTAATGTCAGAAGGTCAAGTTTATGTATCAGACTGTAGACTACTTGAAGATAAAGTTATTGTAGAGGGTTTAGTTGCTACTAAAATATTATTTAAAACAGAAAATAATGTATTAGAGTGTACAGATGAAGAATTACCTTTTAATTATAGTGTTGATTTTTCAGGTGCGAGAATTAATATGCACCCGCATGTAAATGCAACTCTTGAGAATATTGAAGCTGATGTTGAAGCTAGTACTTTGGCTGTTAAATCTTTGATTAAAATGAAAGTTTTTGTTGATTATGATGAAGAAAAAGAATTCATAATAGATGTAATTCAAGAAGAAAGAGAAGTTGCTGAGAAGAAAGCTAGTATAAGTATATATGCTGTTCAAAAGGGGGATACACTTTGGAAAATAGCAAAGAGATACTATACTACTATTGAATCATTAACAAAGGTAAATGATATTTTAGAAGAAGATGTTCTTAATATAGGACAAAAATTAATGATTCCAGGAAGAGCAATATTTTAATAGTGCTATGAATTGGAAGTGTAAGAAGAAAAGGCCTTATATATGTTTTAAAAAATATATATAAGGTCTTTTGTGTGTCTTTCTTTGAAATTTTCGCTATGATTAGTTTTATAAATTTATCCATTATGTGATATAATATCTTTAAAATAATTATAAGTAGAGAGGGAAGATACTATGCAATTAAAGGCATATGCAAAAATAAATTTATCTCTTGATGTTGTAGGGAAAAGAAAAGATGGATATCATCTTTTAAAAATGATAATGCAAAACATTGATTTATATGATGAGATTAATATAGAAAAAATTGAAAAAGGTATTATAGTTGAGACGGACAAGGAGTATATACCAGATGATGAGAGGAATTTAGCTTATAAAGCTGCCAAATTATTCATAGATTCCTATAATATATCTGAAGGCGTAAAGATTAATATTAAGAAAAATATTCCTGTAGCGGCAGGACTAGCTGGTGGAAGTGCTGATGCAGCAACAGTGCTTCGAGGTATGAGAGAAATATTTGAAATTGAGATAAGTGATGAAGAATTGATGGGATTAAGTTTTAAAATAGGGTCAGATATACCGTATTGTATAATTGGGGGAACGGCTCTTTGTGAAGGAGTTGGAGAAATTGTTACTCCGTTGAAATCTTTTGAAAATAAAATTGTAGTTATTGTAAAACCTAATTTTGGGTTATCAACAAAAGAGGTATATAAGGGATTTAAAATTGATAAAGTTCATAGACATCCTAATACACCCAAAATTATTGAAGGTATAGAGAAGGATGATATTAACATAGTATCAATGAATCTTATGAACTTGTTGGAGAATGTATCCTATAGAATGTATCCTATGTTAAGAGAATTAAAAAAAGACATTAAAAATATGGGAGCTTTGGGGTCGTTAATGAGTGGAAGTGGATCAACTATGTATGGATTATTTGATGATAACGAAAAAGCTATTAAGTGCTATGAAAAATATAAAAGTAAGTATAATGAAGTTTATATTACAAAGACCATATAATATTAATGCACAATGCACAATGCACAATTAAGGTGGATTTTCTTCTCGTTGGTCAGAAAATCTATAATTAATGTAAAGAATTGCAAACAATGAGAAAGTCATTTACCGATGCATTTTATGTTTTAAAACAGAATATTACTAATAAAAAAGTGTTACCTAGATTTATTTGGGTAACACTTTTTGTTTTGCTATGTTTTAAAGAATTGCTGATTTATAAAGTATAGTTCTATCAAAAATAATTTATTATTAATAGTGTGAAATGTGAAGAGTCGAGTGTGAAGACATAAGTAATATCCTTATTATTAGGAAATCGTTAGATTAAATATTCGATTTTGCATAGCAAAATCATCCTTAACTTCACACTTCAAATTCCACACTAAACACTATTATTAAAGTAAAATTTAATCTTATAAATAATAATATAAATATTAACAAAAGTCTCTTTTAAAATAAATTCTCAAACAAAGCATCTATTTTAAGTATATTTTTAGAAAAAGAACAAAAAATAGACTGGTTAGGAATTTGAGAATAATAAAATAATAGTTGAGGTGGAAACTCTATAAGAGGTGATTAATATAAAGGTATTGGATTTGTTTGATAAATATTTAGTTTTGTTAGTTCTAATTTTAGGTCTGATTGTTGGAGTGCATGATTCGAAGGAATTTAAAAATTTAAATCTTCAAAATGAATATAAATTATCAAGATATGTAGTATTATCTATGGTTGGATTGGTTGTGATTTTGTTTATAGTAAGAGTGATAGTAATGTGAAAATTTAATAAAAATTATCAAAGAGGAAGTGACTATATGAAGGAGTGGCTAAGAGAAGAAATATCAACTCAAATTGATGACAATTTGAGTTATTTGAAAGAAATATTAAAAGATAATACGGACATTGTATTTAGGGAGTTTTATGTACAGGAATGGAAGGCTGCATTTATATACATAGATGGAATGGCAGATAAAATTTTATTGAGTGATTTTGTATTAAAAGCAATGATGGATACGAATACTCAAATAACTGAGATAAATGAAGTGAAGGGAAAATTATTAGCTGCTTCAGAAGTAGATGATGTAACTGACTTATCAGAAGGTATAAAAGCTGCTTTAGCAGGAGATACTTTTATGCTTTTAGATGGGATGAGTACTGGATATGTTTTAGGAACTAGATATTGGCCTGCAAGAGGGGTAAGTGAACCATCAGGTGAAACTGTTGTGAGGGGGTCAAGAGAAGGCTTTACAGAAACAGTTAGATTTAATACTGCTCTTGTTAGAAGAAGGGTTAGGGATACTAGATTTAGATTAACATCAAAGTCTATAGGAGAAAGATCAAAGACAGATGTTGCAATTCTTTATATAGATGATATTGTAAATAAAACTGTTTTAAATGAGTTAATGGAAAGACTGGATACAGTACAAATTGATGCAATTCTAGATAGTGGATATATTGAACAGATGATTGAAGATGACCCATATTCACCATTTCCTCAAATACAAAGTACTGAGAGGCCAGATGTTGTAGCGGCGGCATTATATGAAGGAAGAGTTGGTATTTTGGTGGATAACACTCCTTTTGCATTAGTTGTTCCGGCAACTCTAAATAATATAGTGCAATCACCAGATGATTATTATCAAAGGTGGATGCATGCTTCAATAGTTAGATTAATAAGATATATGGCTATGTTTATTTCTTTGATTTTGCCATCTATCTATATAGCTTTTACATCGTTTCACACGGGGATAATACCTACAGAGTTAGCATATTCTATTGCAGCTTCAAGAGAAGGAGTACCATTTCCAGCCTTCGTGGAAGTGTTAATAATGGAGGTAAGTCTTGCTTTTTTGTTAGAGGCGATTGTAAGGTTACCGAAACCCATTGGAGCTACAATAGGGATTGTTGGAGGATTAATTATAGGTCAGGCTGCAGTGTCGGCAGGAATCGTTAGTCCTATTATGATTATAATTGTTTCAACTACGGCAATAACGGAATTTGTTACTTCAAATTATGCATTAAGTATGGCTTTTAGAACAGTTAGATTTATGTTGATATTAGCCTCTACATTTTTAGGGTTTTATGGTATATTGATTGGTTTGCTAGTGTTCTTGATACATTTAATAAGGTTAAGAAGTTTCGGAATACCATATTTAGCACCGGCTGTAAGACCACAATTGAAAGATCAAAAAGATTTTCTAGTAAGGTTACCATTTGGTTTTTTTAAAGAGAGACCTCAATATATGAAGAGTAGAGATAGGATAAGACAGAAGTAAAGAATAATGCACAATGCACAATTTAGGAGGATTTTCTTTCCTTTGGTCAGAAAATCTTTTGATTTATTAAAGATTAAAGATTAAAGATTAAATAGCTTTTCACCTGTGGTAAAAAGGGGGAAGAAAAATAAAGATAAAAATAAAGATAAAAATACAATCAGAGACGTAGGCTCAATCAAAAGATATAAGGAGTTTTAAAGTTATTCGGAGAGCTATAATGATTGTGAACTGTGAACTGTGAACTGTGAACTGTGAACTAGTAATGGTAATAGAATAAGTTAACAAAGGAGAAACTATATGGGTAATAAAATAATAAGTAAATACGATTTTTTTGTAACTGTTGTAGTTACTGTCATTGGGGCTGGAATATTTTCATTACCCAGTGAATTGGCAGGAGAGGTAGGGGCTGATGGATGGATAGTTACGTTGCTACTTGGAGTTGCTTTTTTTATAATTGTATCTTTACAAACTAAAGCTGTGGAATTAAATAATTATACTAAATTAGATATTATGATGAAAAATAATTTTGGTAACATTATTGGAAAAGTCATTATTTGTTTAATAATAACATCTTCATTAGTAGTAATAGCGTTAGAATTGAGAACTTTTACAGAGGTTTTTAAAATGTTTTTGCTAGAAAAAACTCCAACAGAATTGATTATGGCTATTATGATTTTGGTAGGAGTTTATCTAGTGAGGGGTGAATTTGAAAATGTGATTATGTTTAATGAGGTTATATTTTTCATTATTTTTATTCCATTGTTTTTATCGATTCCTTTTATTTTAAATGGTTCCGATATTACAAATATCTTTCCTGTTTTTGATGATCAATTATCAGATTATGTTTTTGCTATGAAGAGAGCTATACCAAGTTTTAGTGGGTTTAGCATTATTTATATGATACATCCGTTTTTAAGTGAAAAAAGAGATTTGAAAAAGAATGGGATTAAAAGCGTATTTTTTATAACTTTAGTCTATACAGTTATCGTTATAATTTCATTAGCGGTATTTCCAAAAGAGTATAATAAACAACTGTTATGGCCTACAATTTCAATGGTTTCAATAGTTGAGATACCGGGAGCTTTTTTAGAAAGATGGGAAGGAATAGCTATGAGTTTCTGGACTTTATTTATTTTTTCGACATTTGTTAATTTATTTTATTTTTCATCTTCTTTATTGGAGACTACATTCAATTTAAAAGATGTTAAAATTACTTCGTTTATTTTAGCACCTATTATTTATTTAATGGCATTATATCCTGATAGTATTGCAGAGCTTTATAGTATATATGGTACGATAATGCCTTATATAGATATGAGTATAATTTTTGTTTTGCCAGTTATTCTTATAATAATTCATTTTTTGAAAAAGAAGGTGAGTAATAATGAGAATTAAAAAGATGGGTGTAGTTATTTTGTTATTAAGTAATCTCCTTTTGATAGGATGTTGGGATAAAAATGAAATAGATAGGAAGAGTTTTATTTCTACGATAGCTATAGATGTAGGGAAGGATATTGGAAAAGAAGAAGAATTTAAGAAAATTGAAGAAAGTGAAGAATTTCAAGGAAAAGATCTTGAAAAAATAAGTATTACCTTTGGATTTCCAGATATAAGTGAAATAACTGCAGGACAAAGTGGAACAGCAACCGAAAAATTTATAAATACAAAAGCATATTCATTACAAGATGGAATTACTAAAATGGCATCAAAAACAAGTAGGGGTATACATACTTCTCATACAAAACTATTAATTTTGAGTGATGAATTGCTAAATTATCCAGAAACTTTTAAAGAAGTATTAGATTTTTTAGAAAGAGATGCGAACATGAACAAGAAAATGCAGGTAGTTGTTGCCAGTGGCAAGGCAGAAAGTTATGTATCCTATAAGCCTTTAACTGAAAATAATATTGAGAGCTATATAATTGGCCTTATGGAGAATAGTAAGAATAATTCAACTATATTACCGGTGGCATTAAATGAACTTCAAATGTTACTACATCAAAATGGAAATGCAATTATTCCTACAATGAATTATGATAAAAATCAAGACCAAGTTTTTTTGTCTGGAATTACTTTAATAAAAGATTTTAAAGCTATTGGTAATTTAGATGATATAGAAACTTCTTCTTTAGAGATTTTAAGAGGTAAAGTAGAAGGTGGAAATAAGGCGATTTTTGTTGATGGTCATCCTGTTGATTTTGAAATTGATTC
>DAOUPR010000253.1 GCA_030626065.1 Clostridium sp.
ACCAAGAATTTCGCCTTTTCTTACATTTATACTTACATCTTTTAATTTTTCAATTTTCTCTTCATTAATAACTTTTAAATTTTTCACCTCAAGGAGATTCTCTTCCCCTTCTCTATCCGTCCTTTTTATAGATAAATCTATAGCTTTTCCAACCATTAAATCAGTTAGTTCTTTAGGATTAGTATCTTTCTTATCAAGAGTTTTAATAGACTCTCCTTTTCTAAGTACAGTAACCTTGTCTGCTACTTCCATAACTTCATCCATTTTATGAGAAATAAATATTATTGCACAACCGTCTTCTTTCATCTTATTCATTATATTGAATAATTTAATACTTTCTTGTGGAGTAAAAACTGTTGTTGGCTCATCAAGAATTAGAATATCCGCCCCTCTATATAAAACTTTTAATATTTCTAAATTCTGTTTTTCCCCAACAGACATATCGTGAACAGATTTATTTAAATCCACATTAAGTTCTAATCTATTTATTATTTCTTGAATTTCATTCTTTGCTAATTTTTTATTTATAAAAACCTTTCCCTTTTGGCCAATCAAAATATTTTCTAAAGCTGTCATAGCATCAGCAAGTTTAAAATGTTGATATATCATTCCTATACCTGATTTTATTGCATCTTTAGGTGATGAAAATTTAACCTCTTTACCATGGATATACATAGTACCACCATCTGGAGAATAAACACCTGAAAGCATATTCATCAAAGTACTTTTACCAGCTCCATTTTCTCCAAGTAAAGCATGGATTTCCCCACCATTTATAGTTAAATTCACATTATTATTTGCAACTACTTTTCCAAATTTCTTTGTAAGCTTCTCTATTCTGATAAAAGGAGCTTTCTTTTCCATCTCATCACCTATCCTTAATTTATTAGACACAAAAATAAAATAAACATAACTTTGCCCCTTAGGGCAAAGTTAAAATTTATAAATATTATTTTATTACATTATTATTTTTTTATTGTTCCATTAACTCCTTCAACAAACCAATCCATATTCAAAAGATCTTCATCAGTAAGTTCTGCACCATCTTCAACTTTCACTTCTCCATTTTGATCTTTAATTGGACCTATAAATATTTTATTTCCATCTAAAATTTCTTGAAGTGCAGCATCAACTTTTTCCTGAGTACCTTCAGGAGCATTTGCTGTAATAGGCGTTACAATTACTATACTTTCATCATCATCTGTCATATCAAGCCAATCACTTCCAGTTTCCCAAGTTCCATCAATTACTTTTTGAACTTGATCAACTATATATGGACCCCAGTTCCAAATTACACCTGTTAAGTATGCATTAGGAGCTGCACTTTCCATATCACTATCACAACCTATTGAATATATACCTGCTTCTTCGGCAGCTTGTTGAGGTCCTGTAGTATCTTGATGTTGAGCAATAACACCAGCTCCATTAGCTATTAAAGCTTCAGCCGCTTGCTTTTCTAATGCTGGATCATACCAAGTATGAGTCCATACCACTTCAACTTCTATATCAGGATTAATTGTTTGAGCACCTAAAGTAAATGCATTAATTCCTCTAATAACTTCCGGTATTTCGTAAGCAGCAACATAACCAATTTTATTAGTTTCTGTAGTTAAAGCAGCAGCTATACCTGACAAATATCTTCCTTGATACATTTTCCCAAAATAGTTTGACATATTGTCAGACATTTTATATCCTGAACAATGCATGAATGTTACATCTGTGTATTCTTGAGCTGATAATTCCATACCATCCATAAATCCAAAACTTGTACCAATAATAACATTTGCACCTTCATCAATCATATTTTCAATAACACTTTGAACTTCTGCTTTATCTTCTGCAACACTTTCTTTATACATTGTTTCTACGCCCAATTTTTCTTGAAGATATAATCTACCTTGATCATGAGCATAAGTCCAACCACCATCACCTATTGGTCCAACATATAAGAAACCAACTTTCACATCTTTCTTTTCATCTGTTGAATTTGCTGAATCTTCTGTAGCATTGTTTGCAGCTGAATTGTTATCATCATTTGCACCACAACCTGTTAATAAAGTACCAAATACCATCACCATTGCTAATATTAACGCTGTTATCTTTTTCATTATTAATCCTCCCTAAAACTAATAGATATTTTTTATTATTTGTAAACTATTTTATTATCATTCATAGAATTAATTATAGCTAAAGATTCTAATTTAATTCCCTGCTTTTCAATATCAATTCTTGCATTTTGAAAAGCTTTTTCTATAGCTATTCCTACTCCAGCAACCTGTGCTCCTGCTTGTCTTACTATACTGACAAGTCCTTCAACTGCTTTTCCATTTGCTAGGAAATCATCGATTATCAAAACCTTATCTCCCTCATTTAAATAATTTTTTGAGACTCTCACATCATAACTTGTTTTTTTAGTGAAGGAATATACTTCTGCACTATATGTATCATTAGATAAATTAGTAGCAGAATATTTTTTTGCAAAAACTACTGGAATATAATCAAAATGTATAGATGCAATTGCTGCTATTCCAATTCCAGATGCTTCAATAGTTAATATTTTAGTAACTTCAATATCTTTAAATCTATTCTTAAACTCCTTACCCATTTCATCAAAAAGTTTTGTGTCTATTTGATGATTAAGAAAGTTATCTACTTTTAATACATTCCCTTCAAAAACTCTTCCTTCATTGCTTATTTTATCTTTTAATAATTGCATAATTTATCTCCTTCTAGCTTAATAAAACTAATTACATAAAATTAATCGCATAAAAAAATAAGCTCCTTTACAGGAGCTTATAAATCTCTTATCATAACTTTTTGTATAATTACTATATATTCAAATACAATTAATATTTAATATATATCATAACCTCTACAAAAACCATAAATATCTAGAGCTTCACAAACACCCGTAGTCCGACTATTTGTGGTAGTCTGGTAGAAACGTTTAGTCCATATTACTAAACATATACGAGATAACGAACATTATTTTATTTTAGCGAATTAACATTCGCTACGTATACATATTATACTATCTTTTTAAAAAAATCAATAACTTTTTTAAATTTTTAGTCGTTTCTTGTCAATTAAACATATTATTTAATTATATTTCTTTAATTTTAATAAATTAGGTTTATCTAACTTTTGTTTATCTTTTTTATATACTGTTTTTGCCCTTAACAAAACAAAAATCACATTAAACGCTATTATACCTAAAATTATAATTATAATCCTCATCATTTCCTCCTTAACATACAAAGTATATATCGTCACAAAATTATAGATAAAACTGGATGTTATTTCAACTTTACTATTATTACCTCTAATTATTTACAATTTTATAAACCTGTAATCAAAATTTCATTAATATTTAATATTATTTAATATGAATATGAATTTCGACAACTTTCTCTTAAATAACTTTGTAATATATACATATTATACTATATCAGTAAATAAAACAACAAAAATAAGCTACTTCAAAATAGAATTTAAAATATACATTTCAAATTATATATTTTTTTATATACTATACATTTCCACTTCACAGAAAGCTTTATCCCCTTCATAATTAAAGTATCTTAAAATTGTTTTACTTAATTACCAAAAAGAATGATAACACTATGGAAGATAATAATCTGATAAACTGAAAAGCCTTTTCTTCTTTTTTAATTCTAAATTATATTTTATTCACCAATAATCCTATCATAAATAGCTCATATTGATTAATTCTATAGCTATCCCTGCAATGTTCAATATGCTTTTTATTAATATCTTCTTTGTAATTCTCTTTGTAAAATTATTTATTAAGAGGATTTTACAAAAAAATCTGAAGTTTCTTCATAATCTATATTTGTTGTTTCCATTTGTTTGTCCTCCCTTAAGTCATAACCTATTATGTGAATTACTATTTAAAGATAACTAGCTTATAAGACAATACTTAAAAAGAATAAAAAAGGATGGAAAAATAGGGTTGTTTATAATTTAAGACAAAATAAAAAGCCTTACAAACGGCTATTTGCAAGGCTTTTATGGCGCACCCAGAGGGATTTGAACCCCCGACCTCCGGATTCGAAGTCCGTAACTCTATCCAGCTGAGCTATGAGTGCATATTATTTTAATGTACAATGCAAAAATGCACAATGCACAATTAATGATAATTTTCTTCCTTCGTTTAAAAATCTATAACTTAAGAATAAAACAAATAAAAAAATCACACTTTAGTTTTCCTCTTGGAAGGATTACCTCCAGATTAACTTGACAGTCTGATTAACTTTAAATCTATTAAATTAAATGGAGCGGGTGAAGAGAATCGAACTCTCGTGGCTAGCTTGGAAGGCTAGAGCTTTACCATTAAGCAACACCCGCATAATATATTATGTTTTTTGGAGCGGAAGACGAGATTCGAACTCGCGACGTTCACCTTGGCAAGGTGACGCTCTACCACTGAGCCACTCCCGCAATAAAAATTTGGTGCAGGTAAAGGGAGTCGAACCCCCACATCGTAAGATACTAGATCCTAAGTCTAGCGCGTCTGCCAATTCCGCCATACCTGCATATTTTTTATTTTGTAAAATGGTGATCCACCGGGGAATCGAACCCCGGACAACTTGATTAAAAGTCAAGTGCTCTACCGACTGAGCTAGTGAATCATAT
>DAOUPR010000188.1 GCA_030626065.1 Clostridium sp.
ACTTATATTCAATCTAGAATGCTCAACACATCAAAGGGTCCAGCAGTTCATTCATTAAGAGTTCAGGCAGATAAACACAAGTATGCGAGTAGAATGAAAAGTGTTATTGAATCGACTGATAACCTGTTTTTGAGACAAACAGAGATTGTTAAGTTAGATGTTGAGAATAACATTGTTAAAGGTGCATATTCAAGAACAGGAGCATATTTTAAAACAAAATCTGTTATTTTAGCTACCGGGACCTATTTAAATTCTCAAATAATAATAGGTGAGCTTATTTTTGATGAAGGACCAAGTGGTTTGTCTGCTGCAAAAGGAGGATTAACCGAAGATTTATTAAAGCATGGTGTCAAATCTAGAAGATTTAAAACAGGAACACCTGCAAGGGTAAATAAAAGATCAGTTGATTTTTCTAAGATGATAAAGCAACCAGGTGATAGTAAAGTTGTTCCTTTTTCATTTATGACAGATTCTCTAGATAGAGAACAATTACCTTGCTATTTAACTTATACTAATGATGATACTCATAAGGTTGTTATGGAAAATATTGATAGAGCACCATTGTATAATGGATTAATAACTAGTTCTGGACCAAGATATTGTCCGTCTTTTGAAACAAAAGTAATGAGATTTCCGGATAAGGATAGACATCAAGTATTTGTTGAACCAGAAGGGGAAGAGACTTTGGAGATGTATGTTGATGGAATGTCTAGTTCACTTCCAGAGGATGTACAGATAGCAATGATGAGAACAGTTCCAGGTTTGGAAAATGTCGAATTAATGAGACCAGCATATGCAATAGAATATGATTGTATTGATTCTACTCAATTAGAATTAACACTTGAATTTAAAGATATAAAAGGTTTATTTTCAGCAGGACAGGTAAATGGAAGTTCTGGGTATGAAGAAGCTGCTGCACAAGGATTGATGGCTGGTATTAATGCTTCTCTTATTAATAGTGATAAGGAACCCTTAATATTAAAAAGATCAGATGCTTATATTGGTGTATTAATTGACGATCTTGTAACTAAAGGAACTAATGAACCTTATAGAATGATGACTTCTAGGTCTGAATATAGATTATTGTTGAGACAAGATAATGCAGATTTACGACTTACAGAAATTGGTAAAAATATTAATCTTATTACAGCTGATAGGTATGCTAAATTTACTAAAAGAAAGAAAGAAATATTTTCTGAATTAGATAGAATTAAAAAAATTCAGGTTACAAATAAAAAGGAAAATAATGACTATTTGGAAAAATTAGGTTCAAACTCTCTTAAAAAGCCTATTACTTTATATGAACTCATTAAAAGACCAGAATTAGACTACTTTGTATTAGAATATTTTGATGTAGATAGACCTGAATTTTCAGAAGATGTAAAAGAAGAAGTAAATATTATAGTAAAATATGAAGGTTATATTTTAAAACAAGAAGAATCTGTAAAGCAATTTAAAAAGATGGAAAATAAGCTTATCCCAGCTACGTTAGATTTTAAGGCTATTAAGGGGTTAAGAGTTGAAGCAAGAGAAAAATTGACAAGTATTAAACCTAAAAATATAGGTCAAGCGTCAAGAATATCTGGAGTGTCACCTGCAGATATATCAGTTCTTCTCGTTGTTATAGAACAATATTATAGAAATAAAAAGGAGAATTAAGTAATGAATAGAGATTTTTATGATATTCTTTCTAAATCTTCTGAAGCAGTTGATATCGAGTTTAATGAAGATAAATATAATAAATTTATAAAATATATGGAACTTATTAAACAATGGAATGAGAAAGTAAATCTTACATCTATAACTGAAGATGAAGAAATAATTAAGAAACATTTTATTGATTCTTTTAAAATTTATTCATTTAATGAAGTTAAATCTTCTATTAAAGTATTAGATGTAGGAACTGGTGGTGGATTTCCAGGAATTCCTATGAAGATAATGAATCCTAAAATAGAGATTACATTACTTGATTCTTTGAGAAAGAGAATTGATGTTTTAAAGGATATTACTGATAAACTAGAAATGGAACAGATTGAACTTGTTCATGGAAGAGCAGAAGAATTTATTAATAAAGAAAAAAGAAGGGGTTACTATCATTTAGTAACTTCTAGAGCAGTTGCAAATTTAAGAACGCTTAGTGAATTATGTTTACCTTATGTAAAAAAAGGTGGTTATTTTATTTCTTTTAAGGGACCAAGTGCTGAACAGGAATACAATGATGCAAAAAAGGCAATTAAAATATTAGGTGGAGAATTAATTGAAATTAAAGATTCTAAGATAGAAAATTCTCAACTAGATCATAAATTAGTAATTATTAAAAAAATAAAAGAAACGCCAAAACAATATCCAAGAATATGGAAAAATATTAATAGTAAACCTTTATAGAGACTAAAAAGTCTCTTTTTTTATTGTATAGAAAAAATATTTTTTCTTAAATAATAAAAAATATAATTTTTTTATATTTATTTTAAATTACTTTATTATATTCTAAGATATATTAATATTTTATAGTATAATATATCTGTGGTATTATTTTGAATATGTTTAACATTTTGAAAAAAGGGTGAGTGGAAGTGGAAAAAGATATTATTTATGTAAATGTGGAATCTTTAATTCCTAATGTGTATCAACCGAGAAAAACTTTTAATGATGAATCGATTGATGAACTTTCAAAATCAATTAGTGCTTATGGTATTATTCAACCTATATCTGTAAGAAGAGTTAAGGAAGATGCTTATGAAATTGTTGCAGGAGAAAGAAGATACAGAGCAGCTAAAAAAGCAGGACTTACAAATGTACCTGTTATTGTGGTAGATATTACAGATAAGCAATCAGCAGCAATTGCTCTTTTAGAAAATATACAAAGGGAAGATCTTAATTTTTTAGAAGAAGCTGAAGCGTATAATAACTTAATAAAGGAACATAATTATACCCAAAAAGAATTAGCAGAAAAAATAGGAAAGAAGCAATCAACTATTGCTAATAAATTGAGGTTACTTAAGCTTCCTTCAGAAGTTAGAATATTAGTACTTAAAGAAAAATTAACAGAAAGACATTCAAGAGCTTTATTAAAACTACCAAATACAGAGCTTCAACTTAAAATTTTGAATTCGGTGGTAGAAAAAAAGCTAAATGTAAAGAATACTGAAAATCTTATTAATAAAGAGCTTTTAAAATATGATGGCAGTGGAGTATCAAAGGATGGTAAAAAAAGAATTAAAGGTATTTTTAGTCCATCTATATACATAAACACAATAAAACAAGTATTTGATAAATTCGGTATTGAAGCAAAATATAAGTCGAAAGAAAATGAAGAAAATATAGAAGTAACAATTATAATTCCAAAAAAAAAGTAAATGTTTCACGTGAAACATTTAAAAATTAAATTTAGGATGGTGTAGTAATGAAAACAATTTCTATATTCAATCAAAAAGGTGGAGTTGGAAAAACTACCACTTGTATTAACTTATGTTCTTACTTAGCTATGATGGGAAAAAAAGTTCTGGCAATAGATATCGATCCACAGGGCAATGCAACAAGTGGAATTGGGCTTGATAAAAATAAAATAAAGTATTCAGTTTATGATGCATTAACTTCGGATATTTCTTTAAATGATATAGTCATAGAGTGTGAATTAGTTGATAATTTTTATATTATTCCTTCAAAAATGGATTTAGTCGGTGCTGAAATTGAATTAATAAGTGAAAACAATAGAGAAATGTTATTGAGAAATAAGATAAATGATATTAAAGATGATTATGATTATGTTTTTATTGATTGTCCACCTTCACTTGGATTTTTAACAATTAATGCACTTGCAGCATCTGATACAGTTTTGATTCCAATTCAGTGTGAATTTTATGCATTAGAAGGTGTAAGTCAATTAATTAATACGATTCAACTGGTAAAAAAATCACTTAATAAGAACTTGGAAATTGAAGGTGTTATTTTAAGTATGTATGATGCCAGAACTAAATTATCAGAAGAAGTTGTTAAAGAGGTGAAAAATTATTTCAAAGATTATGTATACGAAAATAAGATTCCAAGAAATATTAGATTAGCAGAGGCTCCAAGCTTTGGATTACCAATTATGCTTTATGATGATAAGTGTAAAGGAGCAATTATTTATAAAAATCTTGCTAAAGAATTTTTAGATAATCAGATAGGGGTGAGCTAAGTGGTTAAAAAGCACGGGTTAGGTAAAGGATTAGGAGCATTAATACCTGAAGAGGTGGAAGTTAAGGAAGAGGGAGTTAGCAAAATTTCTATAAATTTAATAAGAGCAAATAAAGAACAGCCAAGAAAAAGTTTTGATGAGGAAAAAATAATGGGCTTGGCTGAATCAATAAAACAACATGGGATTATACAACCATTAATATTGAAAAAAGAAAAAAACATGTATGTTATAGTAGCAGGTGAAAGAAGATGGCGAGCATCCAAAATTGCGGGGTTAAAAGAACTTCCAGCTGTTGTAATAGAAACGTCAGGAAAAGAATTACTAGAAATTTCACTAATTGAAAATATTCAAAGAGAGGACTTAAATCCTATTGAAGAAGCAGAGGCTTATACAAAGTTAATAGAAGAATTCGATTTAACTCAAGAAGATTTGAGTAGTAGAATTGGAAAATCTAGATCTGCTATAACAAATATATTAAGATTATTGAATCTTGATTCTAGAGTTAGAGATTATATAATTGATGCGGTAATATCAGAAGGACATGGTAGAGCACTTCTTGCAATACAAGATAGTGATTTGCAATATAATATGGCTCAAAAAATTATTGATGAAAAATTAAGTGTAAGAGCAACTGAAAAATTTATAAAGGAGATTAAAAATAGTAACAAAGAGCAAGTGAGTAAAAGTAAAGAATCTTTAGCACCGTATTATAAAGATATTAAAGTAAAATTAGAAGATTATTTTGATACAAAAGTTGAGATAAAAGAAAAGGGTCAAAATAAAGGAAAGATTCAGATTGATTATTATTCTGAAGGTGATTTACAAAGAATATTGGACATTTTAAAGTTATAATGTTTCACGTGAAACATTGGGGGAGGTTTTTTTTATGACAGATATATTTAATATAATAGAGAGTAATATAGTATTATTTATAAGTAGTATGATAATTGTAATTTTAGTATTAGTGATTTTCAATTTAAGTGTTTTAGTTAGACTCAATAAATTAAATAAAAAATATAAAAAGTTAACAAGAGGAATAGAAAAGAGAAATTTAGCAGATGTAGTTGAAAAATATTATGAAAAAATTGAAGACAATGAGGAAAGAATTCAATATATTGAATCAGAAACAAATAAATTAGAAGAAAAATTCTTAAACTCAATACAAAAGGTTTCATTAAAAAGATATCGTGCTTTTGAGGATGTTGGAAGTGATTTAAGTTTTTCATTAGCATTACTTGATAAGAAAGATAATGGAATAGTAATATCTTCATTATATAATAGAAGTGAAAGCATTGTATATGCAAAAGCAATAAATGATGGTAAAACAAAATATAAGCTTTTGGAAGAAGAAAAAGAAGTTTTACAAGATGCATTAAATCAATAGCAAATTAAATAAAAAAAAGCATTAATAGGTATACTATTAATGTTTTTTTTATTTGTGAGGATTATATTCATAAAGCTGTTCACAATGATTACGTTGATAGGTACTATTTTTACAAAAGTATCTTTTCAAGATTAATGTAAAAGTTTATAGATATTTCTGATTTAGGTGCTTTTGAAAAATATAATTCAAATATTTGTTTAATTTATTTTTACTTTATTAAAATATTTACTATTGCCCATTGTTTTTATTATAGAATGATAAATACCTTCAGAAATTACATCAGCTAGATTCATTACAGTATATAATCTTGTGTTTTGAAGAACCATAAAATCAAGAGAGCCAGAAACATTTACTACTCCTTTTATACTTAAATCACCTATAGCTAGTAAATCTTTATTAAGGGCGGCTCCAGGGTATATTGGTTTATCTTGAATTAATATACTGCCTACTGATTGCATAGAACCTAACGATGCATCAATAGCAATAATGTAAGGCTTTTTATATTTTTTATAAATATCTTTCTTTATTTTAACTAGATTTTGTGCATTAACAGGATTTTGCAAATTACCAATAACTGTAATTTTTCTTCTGTTCAAGAAAGATAGTTTATTTCCTACTAAAGGACCTAAAGAATCTCCTG
>DAOUPR010000149.1 GCA_030626065.1 Clostridium sp.
GAGGTAAGGTAAATTCAATGCACAATGCACAATGCACAATGTACAATTGAGGAGGATTTTCCTCCTTCGTCAGAAAATCTTTGAATTTATAAAAGATTAGAGAACTTTTCACTGATGGTGAAAAGGAAGAGTTAAAAGACAAAAGTGAAAAGCCAAAAGACAGAAGACTATACAGGAATAGATGAGATTATTTGTGTATTGGAAAATATTTAGTTTTATAAGGGGATTTCTTAGTATATTAAGGAATCCTCTTTCAATTAATTAAATAATTAAAGATTTTCTGACCAAAGGAAAGAAAATCAACATCAACATCAATTGCGAATTGCAAATTGCTAATTATATTTAAAAAGAATTGCAAATTATTATTTGAACTAAACTAATTTACTTAGAAAAAGTTTTAATATCAACAATATTGTAAAACATAGCTAAAAATTAAAATACTTTATTTAATGTTCTTTTTATAGTAAAATGAACTTTAGTAAAAAAATACATAGAAGATAAATTTTTAGAGAAGGAAGTAGTTAAAGATGACGAAAGAAATAATGATGAGAGTGATTTTTACAGCATTAGTGGGATCCATTATTGGATATATTACAAATTGGTTTGCTATAAAAATGTTATTTAGACCTTATGAAGAGAAAAGAATATTTGGGTTAAAGGTTCCATTTACTCCAGGACTTATACCTAAAGAAAAAGATAGAATAGCTAAAAGTGTAGGGGAAGCTATAGGGGAGCACCTATTAACATCGGAGACAATTGTTGAATCATTATGTTCTGATGAAATGAATGGAAAACTAAGAACGTGGGTTAAAGATAAAGTTATAGCTGTTGAAAAAAAAGGAGCTTCTATAGGAGAAGAGATTCAAGTTTTTGTAGGAGATAAATATGAGCAGCTTGTTGCTTATTTAGAAGATAAAGTTTCAGAACATATAATTAATCAATTGAAAAATAATGAAGTTAGACATAGTTTGATATCTAATATTATGGATGTTATTAATGAAAAACTTGAATTTAAAACTGAAGATTTTATTGATAGTGGTTTTTACAAAGACTTTAAAATTAAAATATCTAATAGAATAATAAAATTAAAAGATTCTGATGAATTGTCTGAAAGCATAAATAAGTCTATAGTTAAAAAGATTGATGATTTAGGAGAAGAAGGCAAAAGATTAAATGAGGTAATTCCTGCTGAAATTATTGGGTCTATTAAAGTATATATATATAACAATAGTGAGAGTATTTCCATGGAAATAGATAAATTTATACAAGAAGATTCAGTGAAAGAAAAAATCAGAGAAACTATTTCAAAGTTGGTTAGTTCTAATATAAACCCAATGATAGCTATGTTTGTAAATGCCGATTCAATAAATGCAAAGGTGATGACTTCTTTAAGTTCTCAATTGAAAGACGAGAATACTCAAAAGGATATTGCTTTAATTATTAATAAAATGATTGATAAAATGATAGAGGCTGAAGTTAAAAATATTAGGGATGGTTTTGGGGAGAACTTGTATAGAAGTATTAATACAATATCTAAAGCTATAATGCAAAATATTTTTAAAGAAAACAGTATTAATGAAATGATGGAATTAATTGAGAAGAAAATTTTAGATACAGTGACTTTGAAGGAACTTATTGATAGCTTTGATGAAGATATATTAGATAGTATTAAAACAATTCTTGAAAATGAAATAGTTAAATTAGCAAATAGTGAAGAATTTAGTCAAAAGGTTAAAGAATATGTTCACCAAGTTGTAAGTAAACTGTTAGCTTATAAATTAAAAGATATTTCTATAAATAGTGATAGAAGTATAGCCGATAATTCTGCAGATTTTGTGCAAATAGTATATGATAGGTTTGTTGAAAATAGTGCAGTTGACTTTATTGAAGCATTTGAAATCAGAAAAATAGTTGAAGAAAAAATTAATTCTTTTGAAGTATCGTATGCAGAAGAGATAATTTTAGAAATTGCTAGTAAAGAATTAGGTGCAATTACATGGCTTGGAGCTCTTTTAGGATGCATTATGGGATTGTTATCAGCTATTGTTTCTTTTGTGTAGAAAATATCATATATTGTAATGTTTTTAAAATAACCCCCAAATTTTGAAGGATAAAAAATATGGTATAATAATAGTATTATAGCTAAATTTCCACTAGGAGGAGAAATATGATTTTTGATTCTCATGCACATTATGATGACGAAAGATTTGATGAAGATAGAGAAATTATTATTGAAGAATTGAGAGAAAATGGAGTAGTTGGAGTGTTGAATTGCGGTTCTTCTTATGAAGGGACTGAAAAATCACTAAAATTAGCTAATGAAAATGATTTTTTTTATGCAGCGGTGGGTATACACCCTGAATTTGCAGATGAATTTGACGATAATATATATATGAAGATTAAAGATATGGCTGAGAATAAGAATGTTAAAGCCATTGGAGAAATTGGATTAGATTATTATTGGGAGGAAAATCCATCTAGAGAAGTACAGATAAAGGTAATGGAAAAGCAGATGAAACTTGCTGAAGAATTGAACCTTCCAGTTGTTATTCATGATAGAGAAGCTCATGGAGATGTATTAGAAGTGATAAAAAAATTTCCTAATGTAAATGGAGTAATTCATAGCTTTTCAGGAAGTTCTGAGTTTGCTAGAGAGTGTTTGAAAGAAGGGTATTACATAGGGTTTACTGGAGTTGTTACTTTTAAGAATGCTAAAAAAATTAAAGAGGTAGCAAAGATGGTTCCAATACAAAGAATTTTAGTAGAAACTGATTGTCCATATATGACACCAACTCCTTTTAGAGGAAAGCGAAATAGGTCAGATTATATCAAATATATTATTGACACAATAGCAGAATTGCGAGGAGTTTCTTATAAAGAAATTGAAGAAGCGTCATTAGAAAATACTAGGAATTTATTTAGTATTTAATTAATAAACTAGTAGAGAATTGTTTTAAACAAAATAATAGGTAAAAAATATTTTTATTCCATGTATCATATATGCATATTATGCATTTATATATTCACAAAAGGACAATCAACTTTCTAAAATTTGACGTGAATAACGTTATAAGGTATAATGAACGAAGTTGTTTTGTCAAGGAGGTAATATATGGAAATATCAACGAACAACAAGCTGAAAAAATATTTTTCAACTAGCCTACTGACATTTTGTTTTTTCATGTTAGTTTTGTTTGCTTCAGTTATTAGTGTACTAAACATGGAAAAGACAATAAAGATAGTTATTGACGGAAATGAATTTGAAGTTACAACATATAAAAGTGAGGTACAAAGCATACTTGCAAGTAATGACATTGTGTTAGGCCCAAAAGACAAAATTGAGCCAAGCTTGAAAAGTACGTTAGTAGAAGGCGATGCAATAAGCATTTTAAAAGCTAAAAGAGTAACAATCCAAGTCGGTGATGAGGTACAAACTGTTATGACTGCTGAAGACGATGTTCGTAGTATGTTTGCAGTTGAAGGAATTCAATATGATTCTGATGATAAGTTATCCGCATCACTAGATGATAAGATTGTTAATGGACAACAAATAACTATTGTGGAAGTTGAAAAAGTAGTAGAAGTAGAAAATCAAGAAATTGAATTTGCATCAGAGATTAAAAAAGACTACAATGCCTATGAAGGAACTAAAACAGTAGTACAAGAAGGTAAGCCTGGAGAAAGAGAAATAACAACTGAAATTGTTTTAGAAAATGGTGAAGAAGTCTCAAGAGAAGTTGTTAGTGATGAGGTTGTAAAAGAACCTACTAAAGAAATTGTTGCTGTAGGAACTTTGGGCAAGCTTACCCTATCAAGGGGTGGCGAAATTACTTACAAACAACAATTTACTATGAGAGCAACTGCATATTCTTTAAGTTATGCAGATACAGGGAAGACTCCTGATCATCCAGGATGGGGAATCACTTATTCTGGAATGTATGTAAAAAGAGACCCTAGTGGGTATAGTACTGTAGCAGTAGATCCTAGAGTTATACCTCTTGGTTCAAAGCTATATGTTGAAGGTTATGGATATGCAATTGCTGCAGATATTGGTGGTGCTATAAAGGGAAATGATATTGACCTTTATTTTAACACAACTAATGAGTCAAATGCATATGGAGTAAAGCATATTAAAGTATATTTGCTTAAATAACTTAAAATAAAGGAACTGCTAATGTTAGCAGTTCTTTTGTTTTGGACTATAAAACAAAGATCAAAACAAATTTGCAATGTTCAATTAGCAATTAGCAATTAAGGATGATTTTGCTGCGCAAAATCTTTAATTTATAAAAGATTCTGAGATGAATGAAGATAATCATCCTTCATTGTATTTTGCACATTATTAGTAGAATTAAAATAATTTATTTATACAATAGTTTAAATAGTAACAATATTAAAAAAAACTACATATGTAGCTAATTAAGGGATGCAAACTTGACAAGATTGGATTATAAGATAATATAAATATTGTGATATTAAAATACAGTTCTTAATTAAGATATGTGCTGGAGTTTATAATTATGACTTCAGAATTAGTATAAAGTATCCACGGTGAAATTTAATATAAACTTGTTCAAAAGGTAGATAATAGAATATATGAATAGTTGAGTTGTAAACTATACAAAAAGGAGTATTTTTTATTAATGATAAAAGAAGTGATTGTAGTAGAAGGTAGAGATGATGTAACTGCTATAAAGAAGGCTGTTGAAGCAGAGGTTATAGCTGTAGGAGGATTTGGAATAAACTATAAAGTGATAGAAAGAATAAAAGAAGCGCAAAAGAGACAAGGGGTTATAGTTTTTACTGACCCAGATCATGCAGGAGAAAAAATAAGAAAAATTATATCTAAAAGAGTAGAAGGAATAAAGCATGCATATATTAGTAGAGAAGAAGGTCTTAAAGGAACTAATATAGGTGTTGAAAATGCATCTTCAGAAACAATTAGAAAAGCTTTAGCAGCAGCTAAATATGAGGTTAAGCAAGCAAGAGAAGAGTTTACAATAGAGGATATATTCTTTTTTGACTTGACAGGCAGTCAAAAGGCTAAGAGAAAAAGAGAACTTTTATGCAGGGATTTAAGAATCGGATATTGTAATTCTGCACAGTTTATTACTAGATTAAATAATTATGGGATAACAAAAGAAGAGTTTATCAAAGCTTTAAAAAAAGTAACTAAGGAGATTGATAATGGGTAATTTAAATACAAAAGAAATAGTTCGGAAGTATGATTTTAAATTTACGAAAAGTTTAGGGCAAAATTTTTTAAAAGATGAGTCTGTGTTGGATGATATTATTAATAGCTCAAATGTAACAAAAGATGATTTAGTAATTGAAATAGGTCCTGGTGTAGGAACGTTAACAAAGGAATTATTGGAAAAAGCTAAAAAAGTATGTGCTATTGAATTAGATAGTACATTGATACCAATACTTGAAAAAGAGTTAGGTGATTACAATAATTTTGAATTAATAAATAAAGATGCATTGAAAATAGATTTTAATGAAATAATTCAAGATGAAAAACAAGTCAAGTTTATAGCTAATTTGCCTTATTATGTAACCACTCCTATAATAGCTAAAATTCTCAAGGAAGTAAAGTCTTTTGATCTGCTTACTATTATGATACAGAAAGAAGTAGCTCAGAGAATTGCGGCTAAACCATCTACTAAAGAGTATGGATCGCTTACAATACTTGTTCAATATTATTGTGATGTAGAAGTTATAGCAATGGTTCCTGCATCAAGTTTTATTCCGAGTCCTAAGGTGGATTCAATGGTTATACAGCTGAAAAAATTACCAAATACCAGAGCAGAAGTTATTGATGAAAAGTTATTTATGAAAATCGTTAGACAATCTTTTAATCTAAGAAGAAAGACACTTAGAAATGTTATTAAAAGTTTAAATTTAATTTCTGTAGATGATATTGAAAAGTTATTTGAAGAAGCTAATATAGATATAAAAAGAAGAGGAGAAACTCTTAGTATAGAAGAATTCGGCAGATTATCAGATACTTTATACAAATTTATCAATAAAAAATAGGAAAGATTTAGTCTTTCAATCATATATTATAATAATGAATAGTTTGATTGGGGGCTTAAGATGTCTACAAGAGGTAATTATAGCAGATATTTTATAATAATACAGGAAGATGAAAGAGGATATTCAGTAGGAGATGGCAAACAAACAACAGGTTACGCTAAACTAGAGAAAAGAAATAGTAAAGTAAAGGTGAGCTTTTTTATTCAAAACTTAAAAAAATTACAGGAACCTTACTATGCAGTTTTAGTTGGTACAGAAAAGAAGAAGAAGTTATTAAAATTAAATAAGGTTAGTTTAGATGATCACGGAAGAGGAGAAGTTAAGTTAGAATATGAAGAAAACAATATTGCCTATGCGCATATGACTATGGAAGATATTAAAGGTGCTGCCATAGTAAAATTGGTAGATCAAAACATAATATCAGTTTTATGTGGTGCTGTAGGTGAAAATCTTCCGGATGATTGGAAAACATACATTGTAGCAGAAGGTAAAGAAAGAGGAGAGAAAATAGAAAAACCGAAACATGAAGAAAAAGTTGAAGAAAATAAGGAAGTTAAAGAAGATAAGGAAGAGATTATAGAAGAAATAAAAGAGAGTAATCTTGAAGAAGAAAATAAGCAAAGTGAGCCTCAACAAAACAGACATGATAAAGATGATAAGGATGTAAAAGATAAAGAAAATGAAAATAAGGAAGATTATAGTATATTCGATGAATATGAGAAAGATATAGAGAAGAACAAAAAGGATAAAGATAGTCCTGAAGAAGTAAAAGGGATCGATGATGATGATTTTTATAAAGGTCCTACAGAGAAATTCCTACAAAAAATAGCTTCCGGGTATGAAGAATGTGATGATTTTGCTATAAGTATTGGAAATAGTAAATTATATAAAATATACTTTGAAGAAATGAGTTGCGTTGATAAGGATAAAGATTATAATAAATATTCAATTGTCTATTATCCAATGATGACTTATTATGAATATATAAAAAAATGTAGTTATTTCTTGTTTGGATTTAAAAAAGACAAAAAAAATAAGATTCAATATATGGTATATGCTATACCTGGAAAGAATACTATGAATGATCAGCCTTTTGGAGGAACAACAGGATTTGTAACATGGGTACCTAAGAAAAATTCTAGTGATAAGAAAGAAACTATGGGTTATTGGTTAATGTTTTATGATTTTAAACATTCTTGTGTTGTTATTCCAATTAAATAGAAAAAATATAAATGCATAGATTTAATATATAATTCAGAAGGAATATTTTAGTGCAGCTAAAATATTTCTTTTCTTATTATATAGGAAAGTTCTTTTTTTTATATAATAAAAAAATAAAGGGGTGATGGGCATAAACTGTACCCTATAGAGTAGACAATAAAAAAAAGGCTACCCAACATGATATTTTTATGTATAATAGAAAAAAGGATGAAGGGGTGAATGGCTTATGAATAGAAGAAAATTTACAGCAAAAGAAA
>DAOUPR010000015.1 GCA_030626065.1 Clostridium sp.
ATCATAATTAAGAATGATTTTATCATCCATAATATAATATTCAGGAATTCCCTCACATTTATCTTCAAGCAAAGTACTGTATGCTATACCATCATTTGAATATTTCAATTTAAACATTTGACTAGTATTATCAAAAAATTCAATGAAAATAAGCCCATTTTTAAAGGTTTCACCATTAAAAGCAACTAAATTATCATTTGAATGATATACTTTTTCAAAGGATTCATTAGTAATATTATAAGATACTATTGTTAACCTATTATTATTTAAATAATTAAAATATATCTTATTATTAAATTCTCCAATATAAGATATATTTTCAAAGTTATACTTTCTTTCAATTTGTATATCTTCATATACTATATCCATAGAATCGTTAAAAACTAACTCTTTGGTATTATCAAAAATACTAATTATTATAATAATTATTGTGATTATAATAATTAGTATACCAACGAGTTTTTTTTTTACCATATAATTGCTTTTCTCCAATGGTTGTTGTTTGCAGAATACACATTATGAGAATTATACCATTTATTACCTAACCCTTTCCAATATGGATCGGTAATTCTAACCGATTGGTTATTAACATCGTACCCACTAGTATTAACGTAGTGACCTGATGTAGAATATGGCCAACTACTAACATTTTGTGTGTTAATATCCATAACCGATGGCATATATGTATTTATACCATATTTAACCTTGTAAAACCAACTATCATAACTGCCTATTGATGAATATATATAATTTTTACCAGTTTTACTTCTTAAAACATCATCTATAACTGACATTACTGTACCATCATTTGTTGTATTCAATAAATTTGCATAAGTTCCTTGCGAAGAAGAATATCCTTTAATATAATGTATCACTTGTTTTGTTGTTGCTGGTCCACACCAATAATTTGTCTCTTGCTTAAATACAGGGACAGAGATTGTCTTTGTATTAGGTAATTGTGGATCATCTCCTGGATCAATAACTACACCGCGTATACTATAATCTGCACCCAGATTAATTTTAGAATCAGAAGTAGGTATCTCTTTGTTTAAAATGTTATTTTGGTTTTCTAGTTCAATTATACGCATCTTTTTATTATACAGTTGTGAATCTTCTTCTGATTGAATATAGACTTCTGCGCCTTCCTTTAAGCTAATATCTCCATTTACGTCTTCAACTGCGAAGACTTTCATTGGGACTAATAACATTGTAAATATAACAGTAAATAAAACTTTTTTCTTAATACATAAAACTCCTTTTTTTAATAAATTTATAATTTTATGATATATATACATAATATTACTTATAAGTATATAATATGTGATTAATTGTTAAAAATCAACATAATTCATTCTGCAAATTTCTACATATACAATCATAATTAACAAATTTTCCCTTTATTCTAAAAAGTACAAAAATAATACTCAAGTCATATTAATTACTAATAGACTCAACTTTCGTACTTGTATTTTAAGGCGTTAGCCTGTGGTTTCAGTATTTTTAGTATAAAAAATAGAAGAACAATCCTTCATTTGGTATAATTGAATCACGACAAACAACGACCAAGAAAGGAATGTTCTCCATGAATACAATTATACCAAATACTGATGCCGAAAAAAAGTTTAATTCTGCTATAAATCGATTTTTAAGGATAATAAGATTAATTCCATTTTACGACAATCTAATTTCCGAAAGGAAAAAGGGATTTCATGTACCTTGATTTTTAAATTCATCTTTACGTTAATATTCACGGGCAAAAATCTGTTTAGAACACTTGATTCTAGTAATACAAAAGTAGATTTTAGCAAAGACACCATCTACAGATTTTTGAATTCCACGCGATATAACTGGAGGAAATTTTTATTCTTATTATCATCTGTATCAATTATACAAATAAATCTTGTTTTTAAAATATAATTGTAATGTCAAATTGCATTATATTCACATAAATAACTCCTTCGAATAATTAATCTCCTTTTTTAGTCTTCTATACTTTTCTTCCAACTCCTTATTTTTCTCCGTAAGCTCTTCAACTTTCTTACGAAGTCTTGCTATTTCTTGCCTTCCATTTGGGGATAACAGTACTTTCTCTTCACTTAAATGTTCTCTTATCATTTCTTTATAAGGACTTCTGTTTAATGTTGCAATTGATAATCCACACTCACTTGCCAATTCCGTTTTTACTAAAGGGATTTTTTCATTTTTAAATTTTCTTAAGGCTACAGCTAATTTCCTTTTATTTTCTTTAACTTTATTTTGAGCAGATAATTTTAACGCTTTACTTCCTGCTACCCCTCTAGCATTAGTTCTATTATTTTTCATAATCATCCCCCATTGATAAATTTCACTGACTACACCATTCCAATTTATAATTAAATTATGGGTTAATATGTAATACTATGTATTAACACTACTGTAGAAGTATCTAAAATGTATTTTTGTTATCTAAATATAAAATCAATTTATAGAATATTGTTTTGTTTAACACTAGAAAAACTTTTAACAATTTCTTTTAATTCAATAACAGGAATAATCTTTTGAGTTCCATACTTTAAGATCCACTCATCAGTTTCCCTAATTAGTCGTAGTATATTGTTATCTCCCAGGCTTTTCTTTTCATTGATTTCCAAATCAACTGACCAGCATACTACATAATCAAATGTTTCAAAGGGATGTTCATGTTTAAATAAACTGCTTAGCTTATACTCAACTTCAACTAATACTTTATCATTTTTATAGTCTATGCATATCATATCTGTTGTTGATTGATGTGAATAATGTCCAATTTTATTAATATATCTAATTAAACTTTTAGTTTTATTATTTGTTAACATTGCAGCAAATAATATAGCCACTTGAGACTCATTATTGGGTTTTTTAGTAATAGGGATTTCATTAATAATTAATTCATCAATAGTATTATAAAATTCTAATCTTTTTACTATCTCTTTATGTTTTTCTTTAAGATAATATTCTGTTTCTTCTTGGCGCCTCAACTTAAAATACCCTTCATTCGCAATTGGAATTATATCGTTATTTATAATTTTTTTAACTTCTTTGAGAACCCACTTAACTCTAATATCATCTTGGTTTGAGATATTATTCCTGTCTGCCGTTAATTCAAACACTTGTGAATTAACAAGCAAATGATAATGATGAAAATTAGGATTTGTTATCAAGTTTACTTTTTTAGTAAATGGTATAAAGTCTTTTGCTAAATAAATTCCAAATCTTGATTTTAGTGACTCTCCTTGTCTTAACTTAGAAACTTTTCTCCTACAATTAATTCCTGAAATTGTACCATACATCTGAAAAGATACATATTCTCCATTAATGTTTGTTGCCTTATGATAAGGCCCAAAGTGTCTACAATAATTCACTGATTTTTTATATACTTACTCTTTATAATCAATTTTAGGATTTTCATGTGGTGGATAAAATTGATGCACTCCTGATAGTTCTTCTTTGCATTTTATTATCTTATCCTCAATAAAAATTCTTGGTGCTATTTGCATATTATTTATATACTTATGAAGCTCTGTACAGTTGGCAAAATAAGTTTTAAAACTTCCTGCTGCAGTATACCAGAGTATATAGTCTTTAATAGTTTCAAAATTAAAATACTTTCCTGGATTATCAATTATATACCCTTCTATTAATACAGATGTACCTATTTTACCAGTATTAGCTCCTATAGTTTCAATTGTATATTCTGGCAAAGTATTTTTGCTTAGACGTTCCCACGGCTTATTCATCACTCCTTTGTATGCTTCTTTTTCTTTTGTTTGAGTAATTAAAGTTATCATTTCACTTTTAAAATATGTCTTAGTTCCTAGTCCTTTTTCTCCTATTCCTATAATATTTTTATTTGAATCACCTAGATTAAAAAATCTATGGATATCACTTATTGTCATACCTCTTCCATCATCTTGTATTTCTATAATAAATCTATCATTTTTATTTCTATAAATAATTATTGAAATTACCTTTGCTTGAGCATCATGTGAATTACTAATAGCTTCTCTAATTATCTCTAAAGGATTAATTATATTTTGAGCAATTTCTTTAAAAATAGATACATCCTTAACCTGAGGCTTAAAAGTTTTCATAAATACACCAACCTTCAAATATTTTTCCTAATAAATACTAAAATGTGTGATTACCACACATTTTAGTATTTTCTTTCTTATAAAATCAATACATAGTATTTAAAAATAGAGGTTGATTATTTTGAAAAAAAGAAATATTGTTGGTAAAAATATTAAATTAATACGAAAAACCAAAAAAATAACTCAAGAACAGTTAGCTGCAAGATTAAATATTCAAGGAATTGATATTGATAGACCTATGATATCAAAAATTGAAAATCAAACAAGAGAACTACTAGATTATGAAATTAAAGCAATTGCATTTGCATTGGGCGTAGAAATTTCAAATTTATTTGATAAATTACCCTAAAATCCAAATCAGTACTAGTTGTTCTATTAATTGGTTTAAATATATTGCTTTGTACCAAATTATATAGTTAACTATCAAAATTTATAGTTTTAATTGTTTTTGACTTTAAACTATAATTAACATCAATAATTCTTTGATTACTTGAACCTCTATATTTTATATAATCATCTTTTTTATCATCTTCATATTTACCATCAACTAATACATCTATACTATTTATTAAATCACTCCAGCCATTTCTTTCACTTTGATGTTCTAATATGTATTCAAAAGTATACCCTGTGTAGCACCAAATGTTTAGCCCTGTAGCTTTTATTTTCTTAGCCATATACGCAAATTTATCTGCTTGTTCTAACGGATCTCCTCCCGAAAATGTTACTCCAGTTAATAATGGATTATTAACTATATCTATAATTAGCTTATCCATATCTACAAGTTTACCACCTTCAAATGGATGAGTATCTGGATTGAAGCAATTTTTACAATTGTGTATACAACCCTGTGAAAATAACACTCTTCTTATCCCTGGTCCATTTACTAAACTCTCATGTAAGACTCCTGATAATCTAACCAATTTTTCTTTTTCCATTAGCTTCTCCCTTCTCACGTTTTTTTCTTCCTCTCTTTATTATACTCATTTTCTTAATATTGTTAAATATTTCTTCTACTTCTTTCTCATTTTTTTTAAACTTTACTATATAAAACTTTTTTAATCTTGAAATCATATTATCACTTTTAATGACTAATCCAACTATATTTTTTTTAATTTGACTTTCTCTATTTTTATATATTCTACTAACTAACTCATCGAATTTTTTAATCTCTAACCCCTTATCAAGTAATTTTTCACATTCCAAACACGGAAGTTTCATCATTTCGCATTCAAAATCATTTTCAAATGCTTTTGCTAAACAATATCCACAAGGTACAGGCAATGCATATTCAGGAAATTCATTAAATATTTGACTTAATGCAACGCTATTTATATTTTTTTCTTGTATTTGTATTAATTCTTTTTTTATTTGTTCTATATAATCATCTGTATCATTCAAATCTTCCTGTGTCTCAATATATTTCTCATGTTTACTAATTTCATCAAAAAACTCTTTGTAAAATTGTTCATACACTTTTTTTGCGTTGTTATTCTTTGCTTCTTTACTAATAATATAAGCATTATGAGAATCAACATTACTATGTCCAACTAATTTCGCCACTGTAATTTCTGACATACCACTTTCTAACCAAATAGTTATTCTAAGCCTTTTTAAAACATACAAAGTATACTTTGGTTTATCATCAACATCTACTATGCCATTATCAATTAGTAATTTAGAAAAGTACTCCTCGAGACTTTGAATTGATGGAACAACTCCTTGAAAATTAAAAAGCCTCTGAGATGCCTCCCCATCATATGACAAATAAACAGAAGGAGAATATCTATTTTCCATTTGATATTTTTTCATGATTTCATAACATTCATTTGTTAATGGTATGTATCTTTGTTTAAAATGCTTTGCTCTATGAACAAAAACCTGTGGTAATTCAGTATTCCCTTTTATACAATTTAGTTTTAAACTCAACAATTCACTTGGCCTAATAGCAAGTTGATATAAAAGAACTAACAAATCACTATACATTGTATTTTTTTCTTTTTTTAACTCATATATTATATATTCTATTTTTTTTCTATCCTCTAAATTTATTGGTTTAGGAAACTTAAAATTTTCTTTATAATAAAACTCGCTATATTCTTCTTTATAACTAAATATAAAAACCTCTGTTTCTTTGTTTAAAAGCTTTCTGATTTTCAAATATTTAAATAAACCATTTTTCAAATGAGACAGTTGACCATTTATTGTGCTCTCTGCATATTTATGTCCTGTATTCTCATTTATTGAATTTTTCATCGAAATAACAAAATCCTCAATATGATTTCTATTTATTTTATTATATTCTATAACACCTGAATATTCATCTATTAACCAATTAAGAAATTTAATAGCTATTCTTTCTTGATTTATTGCAGTTTGACAATAAAAATTCTTCTGACTGTATTCTTTAAAATCATCAAATACCTTTTTTATTTCTCCTTGACTTGATTTTAATTGTATCTTTTTACTAATCCTATTTGGATTGTATTTATATTGTTCTTTACTATCAATATACCCCAAAGACTTTAGCGTATAAAAAATAGCTTGAATACCATCTCTTCGATTACTTTTAAATCTATACTCAATAATATCTTCAGAAGTAATTTGATTTAAATTCTTTCCTGTGATTAACATAAGTCTCTTTAGATTATTTAATATATTTTGAATTGTCGATTTTGAATATTTAAGATTTGTCGCTGCTTGTAAAATTAATTTTTTATCATCTTCTTAAATAATATCAGGAATTAAATAATCAGATTTTATAGTTTGCCAATCAATTTTAAGTCGTTTGCTTATAATCATTATATGAAAATACTTATTATTAGAATAAATATGTCTGTTTACAATTATTCTATCCTTATGATTTGCCTTTTCCCAATCTTCAATTGACTTAAATCTTTCTATTGTTAATCTATATCCTTTTAAATTAAACTTCATAAATATATCTTTGTTCTCTACATTATTGCTTAACATGTTCAATATTCTAATAAATTCATATTCTTCAAGATGTTTTCTACTATTATCAATACCTAATACCTCTATTGCTTTTTTTATTGTAATTTCAGAATCTTTTATTAATTGATTTTGTACTTCTACCATCATTAGACACCTTTCAAATATTGTTTTTTCAAATTATTTATTTCTTCTTTGTCTACTCCTATATTATTCAACCATCTCTCTTGATATTTTAAATTTAAAATATTTTCTCTATCAATTTCTGAAATATTAATATTGTCTTCCTTAATGTCTAGTCTATTTTTTATTACCATAAAATTTTTAGCATACCTTTCCTTTAAATCATCTTCAAAGCTATTACAAGTATAAAAAAAATCGCAAGCTTCGCAGATCTTTTTTAATTTACAGCTACTATTATCACCAATACAAAATCCGAAACCTAGATATTTTGTTATATTTTTATTAATATCAGTATCTATTGTCGAAAATAAATTCATTTTTTTAACTGTATCAATATATAATTCTTTCGATAATGATGTATCCAAAATTTCTTTTAAAATCTCCGCTCCTCTTCCTATAATTTCACCTTGTTCAATAAGCTTCATAGCATCATATATTTTTTTCTGTTCTTGCTGCTTTGTATATTGTTTAACCATTTCAATTTTTGTATGACAAGAGTCAATTTTAACTGCTGTTGCATTTCCTCCAGTTACTTCATATATATCATTAAATTTTTGATGTCTTAGTGCATGAAGTTTTATATTACTATAGTCAACTTTAATTCCTTTATCATCTTTCAAATCAGCTTTCTCAATTAATTCTCTGAATATATTATAAATTTTATCAACTCCAAGAATTTTCCTGTTATATTGAAATAAACAATATACATATTTATTAGTTTTTTCATTATAAAATTTGATTTTATCTAGTCTTTCAAACCTTTCTTTTAATTGTTCTATTGGTTCTATACCCTGTGGTAATACACTAGTTGTCTTATTAATAATTCTTGTTTTATCTTTTACTTCTACGGTAATTTCTCCTATACCATCCTGTACATTGCTTAAACAATCTGGCCCCAGCCATAATACATCCTTAGCTCTAAGACCTGTAGCGCTAGTAATTAATAGATATTTTTTGATCAATTCTTCACATTCATCTGCTGGCTTAAAAATAACTATTTCATTTAACACTTTTTTATTATGTTCTCTTGTTTCAAACATTCTAGGCTTTACTTCATATTGTATTTTTAATCGCTCTCCATACTCAATAATATCTTTTTCTATCATGTTATTAACTTGTAAATACTCAAAAAATAACATCAAATGATCATATTTCAACTGCCTAGTTCTCGGCGAATTTCCATTTTCCGAAAGAAATGTCTTATACTTATTTAAATCTTCTTCTGTAATATCTTCAATTTTTTTTAATTCTGCTTTGTACCTATATAACCAATCAAAAAAACTCTTCAATGCAAAAAGAGGCGATTTTATCAACTTATTTTTTTGCGTATATTTTTTATCTAGATATTGCTGAACAATTTCCTTAATCTTCCCTTCCATCAACCCATAATCAGGACCTCGATATTTACAATACATAATTTTTTGTGGTTTAGCTTTCTTGGTTATTTTATCAATTACTCTTTCCAACATAGTTGGAAAACTTAATTTTTTTGCATGTCCATGATAAAAATCTTCATTGTATAATTTATTAAGATCTTCATACGCAATCTGCAAAACACTATCTTTATCTAGATACATTAATGCTTTTACTACTTGAATTAAAAAACCATTCTTCCTTATTTCACTACCTTTTATTTCTGTCTTAAATGCATCCCAAAATCTATCATCTGCTAATTCAAAATATTCTATTATTGCTGTTGCATTATAAATTCTTAAACTCTGAATATTAATTTCAGCTGGTATTTTTAAAGTAAAAGATAAAAAAACAATAACCATACTAATTCTCGTACCTTTCTCAGGTTCAATCTTTAAAATTTCTTCAGGAGATGTGGCTTTACTTATTGAATATTTGTATATGAAATTCGCATACCTTACTTTATGTTCGGCACTAGATACATACGAGAAAAATTCCACAAATTTATTCTTATCTGGAAATTCCATTTCCCTTATTACCCCCTTAATTTATTCTCTAATATTGTTAATACGACTATACCTGTCCATTTCAATCAAAGTATTACCCAAATCTTTTTTTAAGAAATGAATATATGTTTTTCGTGTAATATCTGAATTTGAATGTCCAAGTATTTTACTTAAATAGTTTAGTTCTACATCAAAATTATTAATAGACAAGTTTTTAACCCAGTTACTTGCATATGTATGTCTAAAACTGTGCACTACTAATTGTTCTCCTCCTAGCCTTTCAGATAACCCAGCTTTACGCAATGTTTCGCTAAATTTTTGTTCAGTACGTGGATTTAAAAATCTATCACCGTTTCTATTAACAAATAAATATTCATGTTTCTTTTTTTTCTTTTTCATAATAAAATTTCTATAAATAAGAGCTTGTTTAAACAAGCTTTCAAATGTTTTATCCAAATCTAAAAAAGGTATTCTTCTTGGTTTGTTACCTTTAATTTGTAGATCTTTAGGGTTATTTGGATTAATTTTTATACACACTTCCCATTTGCATTCATCTCTATTTATTAAATTAATATCACTTTCTAATTTATCAAAATTTAATTCTAGTGATATTTTTGGTACTTGCCAAATTTTTATTGCTCTTGCTTCTGAAATCCTCATTCCTGTTTTTAGCAGTAAATAAAAAAATAAATAATACATAATATTTGAATCTTTTTGCAATTCACCAAATATCTTTTCTAATTCATGCTCTTCAAAAACTCTACCAGGTTCTATTGGATTAATTTTACTAGATTGTCTAATTGGCACTCCAACAGCCTTCAAAATACCATTTACAGAATAAATGATTTTTTTGTTTTTATATATATGTCCTAATAAATGTTGATTTGTATCAACATTTATTATTTTTTGTACAAAAATATTATCTATATCAATTTCAATATTTTCTCTTTTATTTAAATATATCAAATACATTTTTACTTTATTTAAAATTCTATTAATAGAATCTGACGTTAATCCACCGATTTTATTATAATCTAACTCTTTTACTTTGCGTTTACCATCTTCATTATACATACTTAGCATTGGTAACCTTTTCATCATAGTTCTATCAATTACATCCATAACTTTAAAATTAGGATCAATTTTTCTTAAATAATTATCGACAAACTCATATAAATACTCATAATCGATTAATTCTACTGTAATATTATTAACCAGCATAAAATCAAAAAAATAAGCTAAATCATACGTCGTTCTTTTTAATGAATTTATTGCATCTCCATATTTTTTTTGTCTATATCTTAAATATTTGTATACTGATATTACTGGTTTATTCTTATTATCAATTAATAAATATCCCCCCCTTTCTCCTTCTTTATTTGGTACTTCCCGCACATAATGCAACCCATCAATAGTTAATTCATTATAATTAATTCTCTTCACATTCTTTCCTCCTACTTTATGATTCAGGTTATCATTAAATAGTCATCATAAAACAACAAATTTATTTATTTTACAAGTTTTACATTTTTTATAACATTTGCTTTATGATATCTTTTTGAATTACCTTTGTCAATTCTATTGCATTTTATTTTATATTTATTTATGAGTCATATTCTCATAAATACCCCAGCTCTAGTCTTTTTATTATCACTAATTAATCAATTTGTTAGTTACTGATATTAATTCAAATAAATATCCTAATCTTAAATAGCAAAATAAGCTAAGTAAGCATTTATTAGTTTAAATACTTACTTAGCTTATCCATATTATCTTTATTATTGAGTTGAAAATTAATCACTAATAAATCAATCTGAATGCCTTATTTTATCTATCTTTTAAGTATATTTAATTTAATTATATTATTTTATATAGATAAACCCTCACAATTATGCAGACATCCCTGTGAAAACAAGACTCTCCTTATACCTGGTCCATTAACCATACTTTCATAAATAATTCCTGCAAGCCTGATTTCTTTTGGTTTAATCATGCCGCTCCCCCTTTTTATTTGTCGCTTTCTAACTCACTCTTTAATCTATTAAAATATTCTTCCATAAATAGAAGTCTTTCTTTACCTATTTCCTTTGCTTTTTTTGTATAAAGCTTATCTCCTATTTTTTTAACTTTACTTCATATTCAATAAAAGGTGTATGCTTTGATAAGTCTTTTATCCTTCCATTATTAACTGTATTTTTATTTAAATAATCATTATCTTCTTCTATTCTTATTCTTTGACCTGACTGTCCCGATAACATAAAAGTTCGAGCAATACCAATTGCTCCAATAGCATCTATTTTGGATGAACAAGTCAATTTTTCTTCAACAATTTCTACTAATTTTTTATACTTTGCATCTATATTAATCAACTTATACACCTATCTTTCCGCAATCACAAACTATTTTTTATTATTCAACAAAAGAGATTTTTTAGCTCTGCTAAAAAATCTCCTCCTTAATTGTGCATTGTTCATTGTGCATTACTATTTAATTGTATGTCTTAGAATAAGCTCCTGAATGTGCAGTTCTATCCGCTCTTTCTGCAACCTTTCCAGAACCAAATCTCTCATCTAAAGATAAATATCCTGTTACTCTTGAAATACCTTGTATATTGTCACTTCCACAACTAGGACAAACATTTTTATCAGGCTCAACTCTTTCTCCACATTCTTTACAATATTTCATATGAAAATTGATACCCATATAACTAATATTAGTATTTTTATAAGCAAAGTCTATTACAGACTTAACTGCTTCTGGAGTTGGATATCCATCCATTTCAATATAAGTAATGTGGCCTGCGTTACATTTTTTATGGAAAGGAGCTTCCTTTTCTATTTTATCTTTAATAGATATCTGATGTCCCACTGGTATATGATAACTATTTGTATAATAATTTTTATCTGTAACTCCTTTAATTTCACCAAAAATATTTCTATCTTGAAGTATAAACTTTCCTGACAATCCTTCAGCTGGAGTTGCATAACAAGACCAATTTAAATGATCTCTTTCTATACATTCATCACAGAAATCTCTTATGTGTTGAATTATTTTTAATCCAAGTTTATAGCTCTCTTCGTCTTCACCATGATGTTTACCAACTAAAGCAGTTAATGTTTCAGCAAGACCTATAAATCCTATTGAAAAAGTACCTTGCTTAAGTATTGGTTCAATACAATCATTAGCCTCTAATCCTTCAGAACCTCGCATAATCTCTTGACCTGCTACAAAAGGAAGGTCTTTAACCTTTAATTTTTTAAGCACATCATATCTATGAATTAAAGATTCCCTTGCCAATTCTAATCTACTATCTAAAATTTCGAAGAATTTCTGAACATCACCTTTTGCTAGTATTCCTAGTCTCGGTAAGTTAATAGTAGTTGGAGCTATATTTCCTCTTCCTTCTGGACCTGGTTTACCATTTACGTTGCCCATTATATAAGTTCTGCAACCCATCGTAGCTGCAACTACACCTTCATCATACATTTTTTTATTAAAATCAGCATCTAAATTCATAAACATTGGATTCATTCGTTTAGAAGCTACTCTACAAGCAAGTTCATAAAGATAATAATATTTATCTTCCTTCTCTCTATTTATTCCTTCTTTAACTCTAAAGATAATATTTGGGAATATAGGTTGTTCTCCTTTTCCTAGACCTTTTTCATATTCTTCTAAGAATATTTTGCAAACTAAGGCCGCATCATCATCTTTTGGAATTCCGATATTAAGAGAACTAAAAGGCACCTGACTACCGGCTCTTGAATGCATAGTATTTAAGTTGTATACTATACCTTGCATTGCCTGCCTTACTTCTGTCTCTAATCTATCTTCAACTAATTTATTCAAAGCTTCTTGATTCATAGCACTTCCTGTTTGCTGAAGTAATTCATCTATACCCTTTTTTATTTCTTCTCTTGTAAGTCCTACAAAGTATGCCATATCATTTTCGAAATCAACATGTGATTGTCCACCAAACATATCATTTTGAGCACTTTGAAGAAGTATACATGAAAGTTCTGCTGCACTACCTATTCTTCTAGGGGATTTTATTGTACCGTAGCCTGTATTAAATCCTCTTTTTAATATTTTTCCAGTCTCTATATTCAAACAATTAGTAGTTAGATTATAACTATCTAAATCGTGATAATATATATCTCCATTTTCGTGAGCTTTAGCTAAATGTTTCGGCATACTTGATAGATTATGCCACTTGTTTGATTCAGACGCAATTCGAAGCAATTTCGAAGAAAAGTTATTACCAACATTTGCATTATCTCTATCTGTTTCTATCCCTATAGTTTTAATAACTTTCATTAAATCTGATTTTATTTCCCTAATATTTGTTCTTTCTTTTCTATAGTTAGAATAGGTTTCCCCTATTGCTTTATATTCGCTATTAAATAATTGTTCCTCTACAATATTCTGGATTTCTTCCACACTTACTTGTTTTTCATTTAAATTCTCAATTCTCTCTACTACCTTTTGAGTAATTTCAATTACTTCACTTTCTTTTAGGCTATAAGCAAGCTCATCAGCTGCTCCTTTTATAGCACTTGTTATCTTCATTGTGTCAAACTCAACTCTTCTTCCGTCTCTCTTTACAACATATTGCATATGTATTTCCTCCCTACCACTATATATAGTACTCAGTTATTATACTGTTTAAAATATATTTGCACAATTTTAAATTTTATTAATAACCTAGGTTATATTTAATTATCTAATTCAATCTATAAATTAATCAATTTCTTATACAAATATGTGTTTTGACAATATAAAGTTTGTAATTATTCTATGGTTTTCGCATAAATTATAATAGTGATAATTTTGGAGGTATATATGAGTTATACTACAGAAAGACAACCTCAAGGTATTCCTTATTTTTTTACTAATAAAATCCGTGAAGCTATGATTGGTGAATTAGTTGCGATTAATGATTATTCAATTCACATCTCCCACTCAAATATCAAAGAATTAAATGAATTATGGTATCACATAATGGAGGATGAAAAAAGACATTATGGAATGTTAATGCAATTACTCAGAAAATATGATCCTGTTGAGTACGAAAAATACAAAGAAGCCGCTAGTCATGTTAAATTAACAGGTAAAGGTAACCTTTCACTCTCAGAGTACAACAAATCTGATAATACTAGACTTCTCAATAGCATAAGAAATGATATTAAAGGCGAACTAGAAGCTATCATTTTATACGAACAGCATATTATTGAAATTCCACATCCAGATATAAAAAAAGTTTTTGAAGAAATTATAGGCGATGAAAAAGAACATACCGAAGAATTAACCTTGGCCATTTTACATTATGATAAAAACTCTTATGGTCCAATTTCTTGTAAGTAATTTAAAATTTTTCTAAACAATAAGGTCAGTTATATACTATTCTGACCTTATTTTTAATTTTTTTAGATTATTTTATTAAATCAATAAATTAACAGCAATTATTTTATTATAATGTAATTGAATTTAACTTTTTACTAATATATAATTAAATCATTGTAGTCATATATAAAGGGGTTGATTAAATGACAAAAAAGTTCAAAAGAATTTTGGTTGCAAACAGAGGTGAAATTGCAATTAGAATATTCAGAGCTTGCTCTGAATTAGGTATTAGAACTGTTGCTATCTATTCAGAGGAAGATAAATTTTCTTTATTTAGAACAAAGGCGGATGAAGCTTATCTAATAGGAAAAAATAAAGGTCCTGTTGATGCTTATTTGAATATTGATGAAATAATTAGCCTAGCGAAGAAAAAAGGTGTTGATGCTATTCACCCAGGTTATGGATTTCTTTCTGAAAATGTAGAGTTCGCAAGTAAATGTGAAGAAGCTGGAATCGAATTTATTGGACCAACTGCCGAAATGATGGAAAGTCTAGGGGACAAAATAAAATCAAAGCTAGTAGCTCAAGCTGTATCTGTTCCTACAATTCCAGGAGTAGAAAAACCAGTCAATTCTGACGAAGAAGCTTTAGCATTCGCAAAACAATGTGGTTATCCTGTTATGCTGAAAGCCGCTTCTGGCGGTGGCGGAAGAGGTATGAGAGTTGTACGAAGCGAAGAGGAACTTTTAACTTCATTTAGAAGTGCTAAAAACGAAGCAAAAAAAGCCTTTGGAATAGATGATATTTTTGTAGAGAAATATCTTGAAAAACCAAAACATATCGAAGTACAAATAATAGGTGATAAACACGGAAATATAGTTCACTTATATGAAAGAGACTGTTCTGTACAGAGAAGACACCAAAAATTAGTTGAATTCTCTCCATCCCTCACTCTTTCAGAAGAAAAAAGAAAAGAAATATGTGATGATGCTTTAAAGATTGCAAGACATGTATCCTATAGAAGTGCCGGAACATTAGAATTCTTAGTTGATAAAAACGGTAACCATTACTTTATAGAAATGAATCCAAGAATTCAAGTAGAACATACTGTATCAGAAATGGTTACAGGTATTGATATAGTTCAAAGTCAAATATTAGTAGCGGAAGGTTTTTCTCTCGATTCAAATGAAATAGGTATACCATCTCAGGAGTCTGTAAAAATCAATGGATTTTCTATTCAATGTAGAATCACTACTGAAGATCCTCAAACTAGCTTTGCTCCTGACACTGGAAAGATTACTGTTTATAGAACAGCTTCTGGCTATGGAATTAGACTAGATGGTGGAAATGGATTTACCGGTGCCGAGATAAGCCCTTACTATGATAGTTTACTAGTTAAAATTAGTTCTTGGTCAAGAAGTTTTGAAGATGCTATAAGAAAATCTCTACGTGCTATTAAAGAAACAAAAATATCTGGGGTTAAAACAAATATTGATTTCATTATAAATGTTCTTAATCACCCTGTATTTAAAGCCGGAGAATGTACTACTGGATTTATAACTGATCATCCTGAACTATTTGATATATCACCAAAAGCAGATTATGAGTTAAATATACTAAATTACCTAGGTGAAAAAGTAGTAAATCAAACTCATGGAGTTAAAAAAGATTTTGATATTCCTGTTGTTCCAAATCTACCTTCTTTCTCTAACTTAGAAGGTACAAAACAAATTCTCGACAACGAAGGTCCAGAAGCTCTTGTTTCTTGGATAAAAGCCCAAGATAAATTGCTATTAACCGATACTACTTTAAGAGATGCTCATCAATCATTAATGGCTACAAGAATGAGAACTGTAGATATGCTTAAAATAGCAGAAGCAACTTCTTTCTACGAAAAAGATTTATTTTCACTTGAAATGTGGGGCGGTGCTACATTTGACGTTGCCTATAGATTTTTAAACGAGTCTCCTTGGAAACGTCTGAAGGAATTAAGAAAAAAAGTTCCAAATGTAATGTTCCAAATGCTTCTTAGAGGTTCAAACGGAGTTGGTTATAAAAACTATCCTGATAATGTAATACGTTCTTTAATCGATGAAGCAGCCTCTTCTGGAATAGATGTATTTAGAATATTTGATTCCTTAAACTGGCTTAAAGGAATGGAAGTATCTGTTGACCAAGTACTAAAAAATAATAAAGTAGCTGAAGTATGTATTTGTTACACTGGAGATATATTAGATGATAAAAGAAATAAATACTCTTTAGAATACTATGTTAATAAAGCAAAAGAAATAGAAAAAATGGGAGCTCATATACTTGGTATAAAAGACATGTCAGCTTTATTAAAACCTTATGCAGCATATAAACTTATAAAAGCATTAAAGAAAGAAATTTCAATACCTATTCATTTACACACTCATGATACAACAGGTAATGGTGTTGCAACAGTTATAATGGCAGCAGAAGCTGGTGTAGATATTGTAGATACAGCTCTAAATAGTATGTCTGGTTTAACTAGCCAACCTGCTCTAAACTCAGTTGTAGCAGCTCTTGAACATACTGAAAGAGCAACTCAAATAAAACTTTCAGGAGTACAAAAATTATCTGACTACTGGGCTGCAGTTAGACCTGTTTATGAACAATTTGAATCTGGCTTAAAATCAGGTAGTACTGAAATATACAAATATGAAATTCCTGGTGGTCAATATTCTAACCTTAAACCTCAAGTAGAAAGCTTTGGTTTAGGTCATAGATTTGATGAAGTAAAGGAAATGTTTAAAAAAGTAAATGATATGGTAGGAGATATAGTTAAAGTTACTCCATCCTCTAAAATGGTAGGAGATTTAGCTATATTTATGATACAAAATGACTTAACTACTGAAAATATCTTAACTAAAGGTAAAGATTTAGCTTTTCCTGATTCTGTTGTAGCTTATTTTAGTGGAATGATGGGTCAACCAGAGTTCGGTTTCCCTGAAGACCTTCAAAAAATAGTTTTAAAAGGTGAAAAACCTATAACTTGTAGACCTGGTGAGCTATTACCTCCTGAAGACTTTGATAAAATTAGTGAATTATTAAAAAATAACTATAATATAGAACCTACAAAAGAAGACTTGATAAGTTATGCTCTTTATCCTGATGTTTTCCAAAAACATTTGAAATATATAAAATCTAATGGCGATTTAAGTATGATAGGAAGCGATATTTACTTTCATGGATTAAGAGAAGGCGAAACTTGCCAAATAAAAATAAAAGAAGGAAAAACTTTAATTATAAAACTTCTTCAAATATCAAAAATTAATAATGAAGGCTATAGATCCCTAATGTTTGAAGTCAACGGAAATAGACGTGAACTATTAGTAAAAGATACAACTTCTAAAATAGTTGCTGAATCTGCAGAAATTTTGTATGCAGATGAAAATGACCCAGCAGAAATAGGTGCTAGCATACCAGGAACTGTCTTAAAAGTACTTGTTAAAGAGGGAGATATTGTTGAAGAAAATACTTCACTTCTTGTAATCGAAGCTATGAAAATGGAAACAAATATTACATCTGGCTCAAAAGGTATAGTTGAGAAAGTTTATGTAAAAGAAGGCGAGCAGGTTAAATCTGGTCAATTATTGATTAAATTAAAAGAAGACTAAAAATCTAATGCACGATTCACAATGCACAATGCACAATTAAGGAGGAATTTCTTCCTATCGTCAGAAATTCTTTAATTAATTAAACCCCTAGTTATTGATTCGTGATCAATAACTAGGGGTTTATATCGTTAAAAAATATATTACTTGATTTTATTCAAATAAACTAATTAAGAATAAATCAATACTTATACAAAAACACTTTTTATAGAAATTTATATATATTCAAATTAAATCCTTGTATATTTTGCCTTAAATAAATTCAAATTAGTTTTCTACACCTTCTTGTTTTCTTACGGATTCTTTTATAAACCTTAATATATACAGTACAGAAAGTACGGCAGCCACTAATAATATAGCTTCAGCAACCCAAATATTAGTTGATAAAACAACTGCTATAAAGTCTATTAAGAAATGTAGTAAAAATGCATATACAAAATATTTATATTCTTTTAAATAAACACTCTGAAATACTAATATTGATAAAGCTATATGAAACAATATAGTGAAAACTCTTTCAAATCCGCCTAATACAAACATTGATGGTGCAGTATTAATTAACACGTCTTTAACTGCAGCTATTTCTGATGTTGTACCCAGCACAGTATCAAAGCTACTATTGTTTATCATCATACTAATAATAATATTATTAACTTGAGCTATTCCAACTATTAAAATAGATTCTATTCCCGCATGACCAACCCCGTAACCAAGAGCGTTTTTAGGCTCTAATCTTTCCTTTAATAAAAACTTAAATCCCACTAACCTTCCAACCTCTTCAAATGCTGCAGCTGTCAAAGCTAAAAAGAGCCCGTAGACATAAATATTTGCCTTAATACTCTTTTGGAACCATGCAACATTCCCTAAAAAACTTAATAACGGAATTCTTGTTACCATTTGAAACAAAATAAATATTAAACCCCCTACACCCACAGCTTTAAAATCTATTTTATATTTTTTTCTAAAAACAATCATTAATATTATTGGAAATAAAACACTTAATGCTAAACCTACAAACATACCTAACAACGAAGCATTACTTACCATAAATATACCCCTCTCATATTTTATTTTTAAAACTTTGTAATAGATACCCTATGAATACTTTGTATAGTTATAAGTTCACAGTAATTTTAAAACATAATGCACAATTTACAATGCACAATGCACAATTATGGTTGATTCTCGTCTAGCGCCGAGAATCTTTATTTAGTTAGGACCAGTACGCAAAGATAAAACGAATCTAAAAAAGCAATGTTTTAGCAAAGCTAAAACAAGCCTATCTTTCAACCCAAGGATGATTTATTCAAGCTAATGCGAGTGTTAACAAAAACCTATACACTCAGTATCGGACTTTAATTAATTAAAGATTTTGTGACGAAAGGAACAAAATTATCAACGATTGTGCATTGTGAATTGTGCATTGTGCATTGAAAAAACTATCCTACCCTAGCTGAAAACACTACAAATAATACAATAGCTAATATCAATGCTCCAAATACAAGAACTCCTAGCTTATTACCAAAATTTATAGTCCAACCTATACCAAATCTTTTTTCAATAAATATAGATGGATCATTTGGATTATAATAAATCAATCCCCATTTATAATAATTGTCATCATCTTTAGTTTGCTCATCATTATTTATTGATGTGCGCTTTACTTTAAGCCTGCTTCCTCCTTGACCAACCTTTACTGCTAAAATAATAGTAACAACTAACATTAATATGCATATACCCACTGTTATTACAGTAAAAGTATTAGCTGATATAGGCAAAATTTGTAGAATCATAATATTTATCAAAGAAAATAACAGTGACAAAACTATAGTCATTCCTATAATAAACAATCCCCATATCTTTCTTGATTTCTTTATTTGTATTCTTGATTCTTCTGGTCTTGAGGCATCAATTTGAACTTTTGCCATTGTTATTGATTTGTATGCAAAAAACATGATTCCAACAATAAATATTTGAGTGAAGGATGAAAATAAAACTGCTCCATAGGATTTATCAGCCCAATTATCAACCTCTCCATTAATATTCCAATGCATTGGTATTATATCAGGTAATTTATCATACATAACTAAACTGATTACAACGTTTATTATCAATATAGCTATTGGAATTAAAAATAATAAACCTATTTTTTTATTATCTTCTTTTTCCTCTAAGCTTTTAGTATCCACAACAATAACTTGTTTTTTATTTATAGTCCAATTACTTTCTTCTTTTAGGTTTTTTACTCTTTTGTGTGCTCTAAAATACGGAATATAAAACATTGGAATATAAATAAATATCATTATTGTGCTTACTAGTGGTAAATCTATAAATAAAGAAAGCAGAATAAATATTATAATAAACACTACAAACATTAATAAATAAGTTTTTTGATATTCCTTTTTTACTTTTTCAAGTTCTGGATTATCCATTTGTTCTCTAGGTAATCTTATTCCAAAAAATATCTCTTTTCTTGAAACCACCGGCATTATCAATCCTAATACAAATAAAATAATATACACAGGCATAAATAGCATAAGCGTCTTAATCATTCTTATCTCCTCCTTTATCATATGCATGCAAATTTTTTTCACACATCTTAATAAATTCCTCTTTTCCCATTCCTTTTAATATTGCTTCAGCCCCTATTATTTCTAATTTATCATTTAAATCAGCTAAATACTCTTCAGTAATATTATTATCTAATCTAGAAATAAAAGC
>DAOUPR010000106.1 GCA_030626065.1 Clostridium sp.
ACATATCTCATTTGTCCGTAAGACAATTCACTTGAAATATTATGATGTAGTAATAACTTTGGTCTTATAAAACCAAAAACACAAGGTGAACTTATCTTTTCATAGTATATTTTCTCAATATTTCCTTGTATATTCATTTCCAACTTACATTGATTAAAATTCTCTAAGATTTCTTCTTCTTTACACAAAGTTTTTTTACTAATTTCAAAATATAGTTTTAGATGTAATATTAAAAAGTAAAATAATATAGCAACTACGCCAAATAACCAAATTTTACTTAATATTTCATAATTAATAGCTTTACTACTATCTATAACTTGGTTTAATTCCGTATTGCTTAGATTATTTTGACTAATATTATTGATAGTTATATTTTCATTTAGTTTAAGTTCAGTTTCTCTATTTTCTTCATTTATTGAGTCTAAATTAGCCGAGTCAAAATTAGCATCCTTATATTCAAACGAATCAGCATTTTGTATAGTAGGCAACACCATATTAAATATACTAAATGAACTTTCAGGAGCATAAGGAACTAATAATCTAATTATTAATAAAACCCAAATATAATAATTCCATTTAGCGTTTATTCTATCTTTAAAAATTGCTTTGAACACAATTATTACTAAAGCAAGTACACTACCCATTACTGATAGTGAAATCACCCATTTAAATAAGCTTACCAAAGTCATTAACTCCCATCCCCTTATACTCTATTTGTCATCTAGCATACGTCTTAGTTCTTCGATTTCCTCTGAAGATAATTTCTCATCTTTAATAAAATTCTTAAGCATCATTTGAATAGATCCATTATATACTTTTTCAATAAATGATTTAGTTTCAACTCTGCTACACTCATCTTGTGTCACAATAGAAGTAAATAAATTGTATTTAGAACCTTTTTTAACTTCTATAGCTTCTTTCTTTACCAATCTGCTAATTAATGTATGTACCGTTTTGGGACTCCACGAATTTGTAGATTTTAATTCAGAAATAATTTCTGTTGAAGTTAGCGGTGATCTATTCCATAAAACCTTCATAACTTGCCATTCTGCATCTGATATGTTTGGGAAATTGTTCATGTTTATCTCCTTCCTACATTTGTAGTCTATATCTACATACTACGTCTGTAGTCTTTGTTTGTCAATAATTTTTCTCAAGGTTTTAGTAACAAAAATAAGCATGCCAAATAAATTAACATGCTTTCAAGTAATAATTTAAAGATTTTGCGTAGCAAAATTTTACTTTACTGCTGATTACAAATTACACATTATTTTTTTAACATAACCAATAAAAAAGACCAGTTCCTCAACAGAACTAGTCTTAATATATATATTATATTAACTTATATCTACTCACTCAACTTACTCTCAAGCATCTCCGCAACCATTTTAGGATTAGCTTTTCCTTTAGTCTTTTTCATAATTTGACCTACTAAGAAACCTTTAACTTGAGTTTTTCCTTCTTTAAATTGCTGAACTACACTAGGATTAGCTTCAAGAACTTCCATAACTATAGTTTCTAAAGCATCTGATGAACTTATTTGTGAAAGTCCTTTTTCTTCAACGATCTTTTCTACTTCTTTATCTGAAGTAAGCATTTCTTCAAAAACAGTCTTTGCTGCTGTGTTACTTATCTTACTATCATCAACTAATTTAATTAGGCTATAAAGTCTTTCTGGCTCTATTGCAAAAGAAGTCGCTTCTTCTTTGTTTTCTTTAAGAACTCTAAGAACATCACCAAGAACCCAATTACAACCAGTTTTGGCATTACAACCAGCTTTTATTAACTTTTCATAGTATTCAGATAATGGCTTATCATTAACAAGTATATCTGCTTCTTTTTCTCCTAATCCCAATACTTCCATTAATCTTTTCTTTTTTTCTTTTGGAAGTTCTGGCATAGTTTCTCTTGCCTGCTTCATAATATGTTCCTCAACAACAATAGGAATTATATCTGGTTCAGGAAAATATCTATAATCATGAGCTTCTTCTTTACTTCTCATAGGAATAGTTTTTCCTTTACCACTATCCCATCTTCTTGTTTCTTGAACTATTTTGTATTCTTCTCCGTAAGTATAAAGCTCTGTTTGTCTCTTTTGTTCTTTTTCTAATGCCTTTTGAAGTTCTTTAAATGAGTTAAGGTTTTTGATTTCAACTCTAGTGTTAAACTTATCGTCTCCTACTTTTCTAAGAGAAATATTGGCATCACATCTTAGCGAACCTTCTTCCATCTTACAGTCTGAAATTTCTGCATATTCAAGTACACCTTTTAAAGTCTTCAAAAATTCAACTGCTTCATCAATTGAACGAATATCAGGTTCAGTAACTATTTCTATAAGAGGAACTCCAACTCTATTATAATCTATTAGAGTATATGGCTCATATTCCATATGAACTAGTTTACCTGCATCTTCTTCCATATGAATTCTATTAATTCTTATTGTTCTTTTACCCTCTTCCGTTTGAATTTCAACTTTACCTTCCCCACAAATAGGAACATCGAATTGTGAAATCTGATATGCCTTGGGTAAGTCAGGGTAAAAATAGTTTTTTCTATCCATTTTATTTAGTTGATTTATTTCACAGCCAAGAGCAAGACCAGCCTTAACTGCCAGTTTAACTACATTTTCATTCATTACTGGAAGAGTTCCTGGAAGTCCTAAGCACACAGGACAAGTATTAGCATTAGGTTCAGCCCCAAATTTAGTAGAACAATTACAAAATATTTTTGTAGCAGTATTTAACTCAGCATGTATTTCTAAACCGATAATAGTTTCATAACTACTCATATTAATTCCTCCTTCTATAGGGAGCCATAAGCTTTTTCATAAGCTTTTGCTGCCCTAAATAACTTTTCTTCTCCAAAATGAGGACCTATTAGTTGAAGCCCTATTGGAAGTTTGTCTTTACTTTCTCCACAAGGAATAGATATTGCAGGAACCCCTGCCAAGTTTATATTCACAGTATATATATCTGCTAAATACATTTGTAGAGGGTCGTCAGTTCTCTCTCCTATTTTAAAAGGAAGAACTGGTGAAGTTGGAGAAATTATTAAATCATAATCCTCAAATACCTTTATAAATTCATTTTTTATTTTCTTTTTAAGCTTCATAGCTCTTTTATAATAAGCATCATAATACCCTGAAGATAAAGCATAAGTTCCAAGCATTATTCTTCTCTTAACTTCATCCCCAAAAGCTTCTGTTCTACTCTTTTCCATCATTTCATAAACATCTTCAAATTCTTCTGTTCTATATCCATATCTTACTCCATCATATCTTGCAAGATTTGAACTAGCCTCTGCTGAAGAAATTAAATAATACGCCGATAGACCTGCTTCTGTAACAGGAAGAGAAATTTCTTCTACTTCTGCTCCTAATTCTTTAAATCTCTCTACACTTTTTAGGACAGCTTCTTTTATTTCTTCATCTAAACCTTCTCCAAAGAATTCTTTTGCAATACCTATTTTCATTCCTTTAACGCCACCATCAATTGTATCTAAAAAGCTAGTTTCATCAGCTTTTTTACTACTTGTATTATCCCTATAATCGTATCCCTGAATAGCATCTAATAAAAGAGCTGCATCATCAACATTTCTTGCAAAAGGTCCAATTTGATCAAGAGATGATCCAAAAGCAATCAATCCAAATCTTGATACAAGACCATAAGTAGGTTTAACCCCAACTACTCCGCAAAAAGCTGCTGGCTGTCTAATGGAACCACCTGTATCAGATCCTAATGAAATAGGAACCATTTTACCTCCTACTACTGCAGCCGAACCACCTGAAGATCCTCCAGGAACTCTGCTAATATCAACAGGATTTTTAGTTACTTTAAAAGCTGAGTTTTCAGTAGATGAACCCATTGCAAATTCATCCATATTTGTCTTTCCTATAATAACCGCATCTTCTTCTTTAAGTTTTCTTGTAACATTTGCATCATAAGGTGGCACAAAATCTCCAAGCATCTTTGATGCACATGTTGTTCTTATTCCATCTGTACATATATTATCTTTCACCGCAATAGGTATACCCGCAAGTTTTCCTAATTTTTCTCCATTCTTAACTTTTCTATCAATCTCTTCTGCTTTCTTTAAAGCCTCTTCTTCAGAAATAGTTATAAATCCTTGTATTACTTCATCTTCTTTTTTTATATTTTCAATAAACTCTTTTGTAATCTCTACACAACTAGCTTCTCCACTTACAACTTTCTCTCTTATCTCTGTAGCTTTTAACTCTGTAAATTTCATAGGTCTCCTCCTTTCTACTCTACAACCTTCGGAACTTCAATACTAGTATCTCTCATAGATTTAACATTTTTGAATAGTTTCTTTTTATCTTCAAAAACTTCCATTTCATCTTTTCTAAACTCCGTGTTAACCTCATCAAATTCATTAACATCTATATCGCTCAAATCAACATTATCTATTTGCGCAAAATGGTCTAAAACAGATTCAAATTCAAGCGCTAACTTATTAATTTCCTCATCGCTAAATCTTAACTTAGAAAGCTTAGCCATATGTTTTACCGTATCTGCATTTAATTTCATAATCTACCTCCTTTTCTTATTAAAACAAGTGTGAAGTGTGCAATGTTAAGTGTGAAGTTAAGGATGATTTTGCTACGCAAAATCTACTATTAGATTTAAGATTTTCTGACTGCGGAGAAGAAAATCATCCATCACTTCACTCTCCACTCTCCACACTTCACACTCAAATATTACAATCCTATCCCAACTAAAAACTTTTCTATATATCCATAGCCTAAACTAAGGAGTTAACCTTTTAAGATCTCTTGGTAATAATGTAGATTGTCTAATATTATCAAGACCTAATATTTTCATTGTAATTCTTTCAAGACCTATTGCAAGTCCTCCATGTGGTGGCATTCCATATTTAAAGGATTCTGTGTAGAATTCAAAATTAACAGGGTCTAATCCAAACTTTTTAATATTTTCTATTAACATTTCATAATCATGAATTCTTTGACCACCTGTTGTAATTTCAAGTCCTTTATATATTAAGTCAAAACTTCTTGTAACTCCTTCTTTTTCTTCATGAGGCATTGTGTACATTGGTCTTTTTGAAATCGGATATTCTGTTATAAATACAAAATCACTATTGTGCTCTTTCTTTATATATTCAGCAAATAATTTTTCACCTTCAGCACTTAAGTTCCCTGGAGGAGATGGTTTGCCATACTCCTTCATCACAATATCTTGAGCTTCTTTTAATGGATATCTTGGTATTATAAGTTTTTCTTCTAAAGTTATGCCATAAAACTTCAATTCTTCTATACAAGTTTCTCTAAGATGCTTATAGATATAATTCATCATTTCTTCTTCTAAATCCATTATATCTTCTTCATTTTTAATAAAACCCATCTCAACATCTAAACTAACATATTCACTCAAATGTCTCCATGTATTATGAAGTTCTGCTCTATATGCATGCCCCACTTCAAATACTCTTTCAAATCCAGCTCCTACCATCATCTGCTTATAAAACTGAGGACTTTGCGCTAAAAAGGCTCTTCTATCATAAAAATCAACTGTAAACATCTCACTTCCGCCTTCAGTTCCTGAATCAATTATTTTAGGACTATGGATTTGTGAAAATCCTTTTCCTCTTAAAAAACTTCTAAATGCTTCTTCTATCTCTTGTTGAACTTTAAATATATATCTAACAGATGGTTTTCTAAGTGATAAAAATCTATTATCTAATTGAGTTTCTAATTTAGCAGTTACTTCTCTTTTGTTTATTTCAAAAGGTAATTTTTCATAATGAGTTTTACCCGCTATTTTTATTTCTTCTACTTGAATTTCAACTCCACCTGGTGCTTTGCTATTTTTACATACTTCCCCAACAACTTCAATAGATGCTTCATTTCTCAAATCTTTTACCATATCTTTATCAGCAACTAACTGCATTAGTCCAGTTTTATCTCTCAACATTATAAAGTTAACTTTTCCTAAATCATTTATTTTATGAACCCAACCTTTTAATAGAACTTTTCCTTCTTCTAATTGTAAAACTTGTTTTGTAAATAATCTTTCCATTAACATCCATCTCCTTTTTCTTTTTTTCTTAGTTTTTAAATATCAGTTCTTATTATCTTTAATAATTCATTATTTTTAATTAATTGTATTTATTTAGTTGTATTTATTTAATTGAAGATTTTCTGACCACCGGGAAGAAAATCCCCCTTAATTGTGCATTGTGCATTGTGCATTGGTATTTTCCTCTATTTAAACATAAAAAAGCCCCTATACACATATAAATATAGTGTATAGGGACGAATATTCTTCGCGGTACCACCCTAGTTGGTTATAAAACCCACTTTCTTCAATACGACAGACACTTTTTCTCTCTGTTTATATCTATTCCTTTTAACGGTAGAAAACCGACCAAGTCTACTCTTTTCTAAAATTTCGGTTGGTTGCTCATAGGTGTTCTTCACTAATGGATTTAACACTAGGCTCTCACCATCCCTAGTTCGCTAAAGTTAGTACCACAAGTTACTCTCCTAATCATCGCTAATTTCGATTTCTTAATTTATATATATTATATATATAAAGAAAAAATAAATCAATAGCAAATATTTATTTTTGTTAATATTTTTTTAATTAGTTACTTAAATCTTTATATATTTCACATCTAATTGTTTAAATTGATAATAATTCATTATATTTTACTGAAATAATCTGTAGGTATCTAAGAAAAAAAGTAAATGTAAACAATTACTTTTTTCAACTTATGATTATTTTTACATAAACTAATAATGTAGGCTATACCCTACAAAAAGTTTCCCTTAAAACCTTAATTTATGCTTATATAAAAACAGAAAAATAATCAATACTAAATGTGTATAAATTGATACTTGTGCTGGAAACTAAATATAAATTCAATAGAATTAAACGGAGGCAGGTTTATATGTGTGGTATTTGTGGTTATATTAATTTTAGTAGAAATGTTTCTAACGAACAGAAAATTATAGAAAAAATGACAAACACCTTAGCCTTAAGAGGTCCTGACGATTTCGGATATTTTATTTCTCCAAATGCACTTCTTGGTCATAGAAGATTAACTATTGTCGACCCTGAGGGTGGAAGTCAACCTATGATAAAAACTTGGAGCAATAAAAAATACATCATAGTCTATAATGGTGAATTGTATAATACAGAGGACGTTAGAAAAGAATTATTAAAAGATGATTTTAAATTCTCATCATATTCTGATACTGAAGTACTCTTATGCTCTTTTATAAAATGGGGTAAAGATTGTTTGAATCATATTAATGGTATTTTTTCTTTTGCCATTTTTGATGAAGAAAAAGAAGAACTTTTTATAGCTAGAGACCATCTAGGTGTAAAACCTCTATTCTATTCTTATAAAAACAATAATTTCTTATTTGGATCAGAATTAAAAACTATTCTTGCTCATCCTGAAATAGACGCCGTTGTCGATAAAGAAGGCCTATTACAACTTTTTTCACTAGGCCCTGCTAGAGTACTAGGTAGTGCTATATATAAAGATATATACGAAGTACCACCAGCTCATTTTCTTATTTTAAATAAAGAAGGCTACAAATTAATTAATTATTGGAAACCTGTAGCTAAAAAGCATGAAGAAGATGTTGAGGAAACTTCTGAGCATTTAAAAGCCCTACTTTATGACGCTATAAAAAGACAACTCGTAGCTGATGTACCTCTTTGTACATTTTTATCTGGTGGATTAGATTCATCCTTAATTTCTGCTATTGCAGCAAATGAATTCAGAAAAACCGGAAAAACTCTCGACACTTACTCTATTGACTACGTTGATAACGATAAATTTTTCAAAAGTAATATGTATCAACCTTCATCTGATACTGAATTTGTTGGAACTATGGAAAAATTCATTTCATCCAATCATCACTATATAATAAATCAAAATAAAAACTTAGCAAACGGTTTAAAAGAAAGTGTAATAGCCTACGACCTACCTGGAATGGCTGATATAGATTCTTCTTTATACTTATTTTGCAAAGAAGTTCAAAAGAAACATACTGTAGCTTTATCAGGAGAATGTGCTGATGAAATTTTTGGTGGTTATCCTTGGTATACAAATAATGAATTATTATACTCTAACAGATTCCCATGGTATAGAGATTTAAATTCAAGAAAAAATCTCCTTAACAATAAATTAAAAGCACTAGACTTAGAAGGATATTCTAAAGAACAGTATGACAAAACTTTAAAAGACGTAACATATCTAGATGATGACACAAAACTTGATAGAAAAATCAGAGATATGTTTTATATAAATATTAAATGGTTTATGATGACATTACTCACTAGAAAAGATAGAATGAGTATGTCAAATAGCCTTGAAGCTAGAGTTCCTTTTGCAGACCACAGATTAGTAGAATATGCATTCAATATACCTGCAAAAATAAAACTACTTGATGGTAGAGAAAAAGGAATACTTAGAAAAGCCTCAGAAAACTTATTACCAAAAGAAATCGTTGATAGGAAAAAGAGTCCGTATCCCAAAACACATAGCCCAATATATACATCTATCGTAAAAAAAGAACTTCAAAATATTATTAAAAACAAAAAATCTCCTATTCATGAGTTAATAGATTTAACTGAAGTTAAAGAATTAATTAGAACTTCTGGGAAATCATATGTGTATCCTTGGTTTGGTCAATTAATGACCGGTCCACAATTAATGGCTTATCTCATTCAAATAAATATGTGGCTTGATATATACCAAGTTAAAATAGAATGGAATTAAAATTCAATATATTACTACTATAAAATAAATTTATTATTGCTAGGCTTAAATTTAACAATTCAATTGATAAATTATACCTTACGGAATCTTATCAATTGGGTTGTAATTCAAGTCTATTTTTATTTTCCCTGTAATTTTTATGTAAATTATGGTAAAATAAGCTATGTTAGAAATATTCATATGGAGTTGATTATTATTGAAAAATAATATTAAAAGAAAAATATTTACTATGTTAGGGATAGTTCTAATCAGCGGTGGTATATTTATTATTTGCCTTTCACTATTTATGCGTATAAGTGCAGATAATAAACAGCAAAAGCTAATAGAAGATTTTCAAAACAAGCTAGAAGAGCAACAAGAAGTTACTTCTTCTGAACAAACAAACATAGAAAATTTATCCACTACTTCCCAGGATACATCAGAAAATAACAGTACTGTAGATGTAACAAATGTACCTGTCACTATGGGTGCCGTTGGGATAATGGAAATTCCTAAAATAGACCTAAAGGTGGCTATTGGAGAAGGTATCGATATGGAGACATTAAAATATGCAGTAGGCCATTTTCCTGATTCAGTTATGCCAGGAGAAATAGGTAATTTTTCCGTAGCAGGACATAGAAGCTACACATACAATAAATATTTTAACCGTCTTGATGAAATAATTGTAGGAGATAAAATATTAGTTACTTCTTTAAATGGAACTTTCACAT
>DAOUPR010000230.1 GCA_030626065.1 Clostridium sp.
ATAATAGTATTATTTAATAAAAACAGGTTTAGTATTCCAAATCTCATTTGCATATGCTCTAATTGTATTATCTGAAGAAAAAATACCAGAATGTGCAGTATTAGTTATAGACATTTCCAACCATTTATCTCTATTTCTATACAATTGATCTATTGAATCTTGAGCTTTAACATAAGAATCAAAATCTTTTAAAACAAAGTACTCATCATTTGAATTAATTAAAGCATTATATATCAATTTAAATTCTTCATGAGAAACTCCATAATAACCATCCACCATTTGGTCAATGACTCTCTTTACTCGATTATCATTATAATAATAATCTCTTGAACAATATCCACCATGTTTCTCATAATTCATAACTTCATCAGCTCGCATACCAAAGGTTACAATATTTTCGTCTCCTACAGCATCTTTAATCTCAACATTTGCTCCATCTAATGTTGCAAGTGTTATTGCTCCATTCATCATAAATTTCATATTCCCAGTTCCTGATGCTTCTTTTGAAGCTGTTGATATTTGCTCACTAATATTTGCACAAGGAATAATTTTTTCTGCCAAAGAAACTCTATAATTTTCAAGAAAAACTATTTTAATTTTATCATTTATTGATCTATCATTATTTATTTTGTATGCAACAGTATTTATAAGTTTTATTGTTTCTTTTGCTAAATAATAACTTGGAGAAGCTTTAGCTCCAAAGAAAAATGTTCTTGGCACAATATCCAAATTTGGATTTTCTTTAAGCCTATTATATAGATGCATAATATTTAATACATTTAAAACTTGTCTTTTATATGCATGTAATCTTTTTACTTGAACATCATAAATTGAATTTGGATCTATTTTTACCCCATATTTATCGAAAACATGGTGCGCAAATTGAGTTTTATTTTCTTGCTTAATTTCATATATTTTACCTTTAAAAGAAGGGTCTTTTGAATACTTCAAAATAGAAATTAATTTTTTAGGGTCATCTACCCAACTTTTGCCTATAGTTTTATTTATCAATTTTTCTAATTCAGGATTAGATTGCATCAACCATCTTCTATGAGTTATACCATTGGTCTTATTATTAAATTTATTTGGATAAAATCTATTAAAATGAACTAGCTCTCTATTTTTAAGTATTTCTGTATGAAGTTTAGCTACCCCATTTACAGAATGACCTCCAACTATAGCTAAATTTGCCATTCTAATTTTTCCACCAAATATAATAGACATATTATCTATTTTCCCTAAATTATCAGGATGTTGAGCTAATATTTCACCTTTAAATCTATTATCAATTTCTTTTATAATTGTATATATCCTTGGTAAAAGCTCTTTAAATATCTTTTCATCCCATTTTTCTAAAGCTTCAGATAATATTGTATGATTAGTATATGAAATAGTATTTGTAGTAATTCTCCAGGCTTCGTCCCATGTTAATTCTTCATCATCAACTAATATTCTCATAAGTTCTGGTACTGCCATTGAAGGATGTGTATCATTTACATGAATACTTATATACTTATCTAAATCATTTATTCTTCTATCGCCATCTTTATAACTTCTAATAATACTTTGTATCCCAGCACTTACCATAAAATACTGTTGTTTTAATCTCAATATCTTTCCACCAGTATGCGAATCATCTGGATATAAAACTGAAGAAATTGATTCAATTGAACTTCTACTTTGTTGAGCTTTAGTATAATCACCTTTACTAAACTCACATAGATCAATTTGTTCATTCTCATCAGGAAGCTCTGCACTCCAAAGTCTTAATGTATTTACAGTATTATTTTCAAAACCAATAACAGGTGTATCATAAGGAACAGCCTTAACAGCAGTATAATTCTCATGGACAAAATTTAATCTACCGTTAATCATAGAAGGCGTAATATTTCCTCCTAATTTTACTATTACTGCTTTATCATCTTTTCTTGTCTCCCAAACATTACCTTCTCTAAGCCAATTATCCGGAATTTCAGCTTGATACCCATTTACAATTTTCTGTTCAAATAAACCATATCTATACCTAATACCACAACCATGTCCTGGCATCCCAATAGAAGCCATTGAATCTAAAAAACAAGCTGCTAATCTTCCAAGTCCACCATTTCCTAGTCCAGCATCTGATTCTGCTTCTTCTAGTTCATTAAAATTTATACCTATCTCATCTAACGCTTCTCTACATTCTTTTTCGATACCCAAATTAATTAAATTACTTTTCAAAAGACGTCCTATCAAAAATTCCATAGAAAAATAATAAACTTGTTTATTTCCTTTTTCTCTATAAGTTTTATTTGTTTTCATCCAATTTTCAGCACTATAATCTTTTATTAAACTGCTTAGAGCTAAATACTTCTGTAAATTTGATGCTTTATCCATTTCTACAGAAAATAAATTAATCAACTTTTTCTTAAAGTCATTCTTAAATGCATTTTTATTAAATTTCATATATGTACCTCCTTAAACATGGTTGTTAATGTGTTTGCACCCAATGATACATATCAATATATTGTTTTGCTGATTTTTCCCAGCTATAGTCTCCCTCCATAGCTCTTTTGACTAAACTATTCCAAATATTTTTATTCCAATAAAATCCCATAGCTCTTCTAATTGAATACAACAAATCGTGAGCATTATAGTTGGTAAATGAAAACCCATTTCCTTCATCCATAAATTCATTATATGCTTGCACTGTATCATTTAGTCCCCCAGTCTCTCTTACCACTGGAATTGTCCCATATCTTAGATATATCAATTGACCTAATCCGCAGGGTTCAAAACTTGATGTCATTAAAAACATATCAGAGGATGCATATATCTTATTTGCTAACTTTGCATCAAAGTATATATTAGAAGACATTTTATTTGGATATTTCCATGCAAAATGCTTAAAAGCATCTTCATACTTCTTATCTCCTGTACCTAATAAAACAATTTGTATATTTTCTTGTAATAATTCCTCTAAAATATAAGTTACTAAATCTAACCCCTTTTGTTCTGTTAACCTTGTAACCATACTAATTATTGGAATATCTTTATTAACTGGTAATCCTAACATTCTCTGTAGTTCTTCTTTATTAAGAGCTTTTTTATCTATAGAATTAGAATCAAACTTATAAAAAATACTTTCATCTTGACTAGGGTTAAACAAATCAATATCTATACCATTTGTAATACCAAATAAGTTATCTTTTTTACTTTGCAATAAACCCTCGAGTCCTTCTCCAAAATATTCACTTTGTATTTCTTCCGCATATGTAGGACTTACTGTAGAAACAGCATTAGCAAACATTACCCCCCCCTTCATATAGGAAATACCATCATGAAATTTAATTTTATCCTCGTCATACCAACTTCCATCCAGATTTAAAAGCTCTTCAAGCATTTCAGGACCATATACACCTTGGAATTTCAAGTTATGTATTGTGAATACAGTTTTAATATTTTCATAAATACCTTTGCCTTGAAAGTGTTCTTGTAGCAATGGTATTGCCATCGCTGTATGCCAATCATTACAGTGAAGTATATCTGGAATAAAATCTTCTAAATATACTATAGTATCCAAAATAGCTTTTGAAAAATATGCAAATCTTTCTGCATCATCATATTCACCATAAGCTTGAGTTCTATCAAAGTAATATTCATTATCTAAAAAATAAAAAGGTACCCCATCATACTCTAACGTATATAGACCACAATATTCATTTCTCCATCCAACAGGTACAGTAAACTCACATAATTTTGTCATTTGGTCTTTATATTTTGAATCAATTTTAGTATATTTAGGCATGATTACTCGTGCATCTACCCCTAATTTTCTTAATGATTTTGGCAATGCATAGGCAACATCACCTAATCCTCCTGTCTTCAAAAATGGATGTGCTTCCCCTGACGCAAATAAAACTTTCATAATCCCATACCTCCTTTTAAAATTGGCTATGTTTTAGAATATTGTTGATATTAAAACTTTTGCTAAGTAAATTAGTTTAGTTCAAATAATAATTAGCAATTTGCAATGTGCAATTATTGAACATTGCTAATATTTTAAAAATAGAAACTATTGATTTAAATAACACCTTATAAATCAACAACTCTTTAAAACAAAACCTTAAAATTAATCTAAATTTGCATTATAGACTCTTCTTCTCTCTAAAGAAAAAATACTTTCTGATAATTCCCCTTTCTTAGTTTCTGATAAAGCTTTTTTCATGTCATACATACTAGCATCTATTATGTCTAGAAAATGAAGCATCTGCGCTTCAGGAATCATAGGTTTCTTAGGACTTCCATATTCTGCTTCATAATGATGTGATAATACCATATGCTGAAGCAACATTTTTATTTCATCATCTGCTTTTACTTTTTCTGCAGCCATTTCAATATTTTTAATACCTTGCACTATATGACCCAATAATTGACCTTCAACTGTATACTCTGATACTATACCCATTTCTGATGAATTCATCTCTTCAATTTTAGCAAGATCATGGAGAATTATGCCCGCATACAACAAATCCTTATTTAAAAAAGTATAAATTTCTGATAATTTTTCTCCACCTTGTAGCATTGTCAATGTATGATAAAGCAATCCTGACCTTATAGCATGATGATTCTTTTTCGCAGCAGGATAATGCATTATTTTATCTGAATATCCATCCAGTATTACTTCCACAATGTTTCTTATATCACTATTATTAATTTTTGATAAATATTCTAAAATTTTAATATACATTTCATCAGCAGGAATAGGGGCACTTGCAACGTAATCTTCTACATTAACGTTATCTTCTTCTTTTACAATTCTCAATTTTTCTATTTTAAATTGCATATTGTTTTGCCAGCTAGTAACTAACCCTCTAACTTTCACTAGTGTATTAGACTGGTATACTAATTCATCACCTTCTTGATAATTCCAATATTTAGCGTTAACTTCACCTGTTTTATCTCCAATAGTAAAATCTAAATATTTCTTATTGTTAGTCGATGTTCTACACTCAGCTTGCTTTATAACAAAATAACCATCAACTCTCTCATTTAATTCAAACTCGCCAACTTTTTTAACATTTATATCCATCATTATATACCTCCATATTAATTACAATGCACAATGCACAATGCACAATGCACAATTAAATTCAAATAAAAATTCAAAAACTTAATACACAATAT
>DAOUPR010000247.1 GCA_030626065.1 Clostridium sp.
ATGTTGCCAGGTGTTCTACCAAGCATTTGTCTGGCTTCTTCTCCAACAGCCAATAGCTTGTCAGTATTTTTATCAATAGCAACAACAGAAGGTTCTTTTAAAACTATACCTTTACCCTTTGTATAAACCAATACAGTAGCAGTTCCTAAGTCTATTCCCATATCCGCTCTTAATGAAAACATGAATCTACCCCTCTTTCTTGTTATATTTGCCAATTATGAATGTTTATGGATAATGCCATTTAAATTACTAGTTATTCGTTCTCCTACACAATTTATATAATTCTATAAAATAAAACTTATTCCTGCATTTTTACAAAATTTTTTGTAAAAAAAAAGAAATAGGACGGTTTACCTATCCTAATTTCTTTTAGATCCCTCTATATAAGGAAAGACTTAATTTAAATGGAACTAAATCCCACTCAAATGCTAACTAGTCGTTGATTGCCTTGTATTTCATCTTAGTAGCTTTGCCACCTCTGATGTGTCTCTCAGCTTTATTTTTCTCAAGTACTAGTTTGACTCTACTTGCAATAAGAGGGTTTATCCTGGGAAGGCGTTCTGTAACATCTTTATGTACTGTACTTTTACTTACTCCAAAAACATTGGCAGTTTGTCTAACTGTAGCTTTCTGGTTGATTATGTGCTTTGCAATCTCTAAAGCTCTTTCTTCTATGTAATCTTTCAAATATCCAACCCCCTTTGTCGGTGTTTTGCGAACATATCACAGTCTTTTTACATATCTATGCAGTTCTTTCAAACAATAGAACTATTCTTTAAAAAACGATTTCTTTATTGCATACTAGGTATATATAGTGTTGGGTCAACATTTTTTCCGTTTATTAAAACTTCAAAATGCAAATGTGGTCCTTGGGCTAATTCAAAACCTACACCCTTTCCTACTCCGCTTATAGTCTCACCCTTTTTAACATTTTGACCCACTTTAACCATTTCATCTGTTGAAAGACAAGCATATAAGGTGATTAGTCCATCTCCATGGTCTAAGGTTATTACTATACCCAATTCATCGTCATTCTTTTTAGAAGCTACTACGCCATCCAATGCAGCTCTAACTACACTTCCTTCCCTAGCGGTGATATCTACACCATTATGTGTAGTCCATTGTTCTAAAGTTTTGGAGTATACAAGTTTATCTACAGCAAATTCTTTGGTTATTGACCCATTTGTTGGGAGGAGCATAGATATAACCCTGCTTTGCTGATAGCTTTGTGTTACATTAACTTCTGCTGAAGAAGTCTTCGTCTCTTGTTCACTTTCTGATTGTTGATTATCTTCTTTTGTTTCTGTAGGATTTTCTATATTAACCGCCTCAACCTCAGTGTAATTCTCATTATCTGAAGAATCATTTCCCTGATTAATATCCGTTATATCTTCTGAATTATTTGAATCAGGTAAGGCGTTAATACCCTCAAATGGCGATGGTTCTGAATAATAGTCCTCTGTAATATTCATTCCATCATCATTATTACTTCCTTCTGCTTCGTTTATATCGTCTTTATCCCGTGTGGCAACCCACACTGCTGTTGTACCTAATATACATATACAAATGAATAAAATAATATAAAAGCCATCTTTATCTACTAATTTTGCAAGACCTTTTCTGACTTTCTTCATATATTTGTTCCAACTTTTGTTCTTACTGTTATTGCTGCTCGGGTCATGATTAAACTCGTCCATATCCCCACCTCCATAAAAGTTTCTTTGTTTTGTTAGTATTATCACCATTTTTTGTGTTTTGATACGCTTTTTTTATTTTTTAGTAAAAAAACAAATATTTCTTCTGATTCGCAACACTAGTTATTGCGGCAATTACATTTATAGCTGTAAAAACCAATAAAATATTACAATATTGAAAGATAAAAACTTAAAGAACAAAAAAATAACATTAGATATGTGTATAATATTGGTCGAAAGAATAACTACATTTTAAATATTTGAAATTTTATTGACACAATATTAAATTATGGTATATAATAACATTAGATATTCATAAAAGGATGTGATTACAATAGAAATATTTTATAAAAATAAAAAATATCAAATTGATTTCATTGTACATAAACCAATGGAGTTTATACAATCTATGTATATGATAGGAAATGAGGATTATTTTATTGACTTAGGTAAAGAGCTTAATTTTCAAGCAGATCAATCAATTTTGGATGAAATAAGTTCTAAGAATAAATTGTCAAGATTTTCGCAGCAGGAGTTGAATTATTTCTTTGGATATAAGAGTTTATTTGGTATGACATGTTGGATATTCTTTATGATTGATAATCTAGAAATAAAAACAGTTGAAGAAATGATTAATATCATAGAGAAGTCTGAAATAAACGACTTTATCAGGAAAATGTTATGGGGAACTATTAAAAGATATGTAGATGAAAATGGCACTTCAAATAAAGACCACAAAAACATAACCATTGAAGAAATGCTTAATATAATGAATAACATCAATGTTAATAATGAAATAGAATTAAAGGAAAAAATAATTGAAATTTTAGAAAATCCTTTAGAGGCAAAACAAAGACTCTGCCTCCTATTAAAGCAATTTTATGAAAGAATCTATAGACCAAATGAAGACAAGACTATTAGACTATTACAATCCCATAGAGATAAATATGAGAAAATATTTGAAGAAAATCCACAGCAATTCTTTAAACAATATTTAAAAATCAATATGGACAGCACAGAATTAAATAAAATAGTATTCCATATAAGCCACTGGCTACAAGTTGGATCAAATTTCACTTATAGTTCTGACTTTTTATTTATAGCTATAGGGCTTCATATTGATAAGTTTTATGGAAAGAAAGCTGTTAGAGAAAGATTACAAAAATTCTTTAAAATATTATCAGATAAGAAAAGAATAGATATCATTGATACTTTGGGAGAAAGGCCTCATTATGTACATGAAATTGCAGAAAGGCTGGACTTAACATCAGCTACTGTTTCCTATCATTTAAACTTTTTATTTGAATTGGACTTAGTTGAAAATGTAAGGCAAGACCATAGGATATATTATTCATTAAATAAAGAGAGGGCTAAGGAGCTGTTTGAAGAAGCAATGACTGCTTTACTACATGAATAATTTTTTTAAGTCAACATTAGATATGCTTCAAATATAGTCGTTAGAAATGTAAATATTAGATGATTAAGTTGAGTAAATATCCAAATTAAAATGAGGAGGGTTAGGAATGAATAAAATTTCCAGAAGTTTATATGTTGATGTTCGTATTGAAGAAACATCAGAAAGAATTATAACATTTACATTGAGCAAAACACCTCATTATTTCTACAAGAATACGAAAAAGTTAAACTTACCAGAATCTTCTGTTTCGCATCACCTAACATTTTCACTTGAATGGACCTAGTTGGAAATGTTAGCTACGACTATACAATACTATAGTAGTAATTTTATAAAGTAATAAGTGCTTTATTGAATTAATATTTTTTTAAGTTAACATTAGATATATTTTTAATGTTAATGTAATATGCTTAACATTAGATGTTAACTTACTAATAAAAAAGAGGAGGAATTAAGTAATGTTTAAGTTTCCAAAAAATTTATATGTTGACGTACGCATTGAGGAAGCATCAGAAACAAATATTATTTTTACAAACGAACAAATGGATAAATCAAAGGTAAAGAGGTATAAAGGAGCCTTTGTTAGGGTTTTCGATGGAAATCTATGGTATTACACTTCGACATCAGATGTTGACAACATTCAAAAATATATTAATGAAACTGCTTCGATGGCAACTCCAAATCCACAAATTGAAGACCATCCAGTTGTAAAGAAATTTCAAGTGAACCAAGGCGAGTTTATGAAATTTCAAGATAATGATATATCTAAAATTTCAAAAAGTAAAAAGACAGAAGTATTAAAATCATATTTCCCAATTTTAAAATCCCATTCTTTATTAAAAATGTGGAAAGCATATTATAAGGATAAGAAAATTATCAAGAAGTTTATATCAAGTAAAGGAACCAATTTAAAGTGGGACTATCAATTGGCTGGACTACAATATAATATGAGTTTTTCTAGCGGTCAAGAAAACTTAACTGAGACTTTCGGAAAAACATTTAATGAATTTTCTCATCTATATAATTTAAAAAATGATTTAGAGGATTGTTTGACAAAATGCGATGATTATGTGCAGAATGCAAGAAATATAGAACCTGGTGTATATAAAGTAATTTTGTCACCAGAAGCAGCAGGTATATTTGCCCATGAAAGCTTTGGACATAAGAGCGAAGCAGATAATATGCTTGGTGATGAAAATATGAAAAAAGAATGGAAAATAGGTAAAAAAGTAGGTTCTGAGAATTTATCAATTATAGATGATGGTAGTATAGCTGGAAGAGGTTATTTACAGTTTGATGATGAAGGAACAAAGATTGAAAAGACATATCTTATTAAGAATGGGATTTTAACAGGAAGACTTCATAGCGCAACTACAGCGGGGTATCTAGAAGAGGATATCACAGGAAATTCTAGAGCCATAAACTTTGAATATGAACCAATGGTAAGAATGACTACAACCTATATTGATAGAGGAAACAAAACAAAGGAAGAATTATTTAGTGAAGTAAAAGAAGGTATATATATTGATACAATTAATCATGGACAAGGTATGACTACCTTTACTATAGGACCTTCCCTTGCATATTATATAAAGGATGGGAAAATTGCTTATCCAGTGAAAGTATCTGTAGTTAC
>DAOUPR010000290.1 GCA_030626065.1 Clostridium sp.
GGGATGGAACCAGCTTTAAAGCCTGCTATTGAGCTTAATTTAGATGGTAAGATAATAGTTATGGCTACAGACATGACTTTAAAAGAAAAAAAATTCAGCGCCCTTATGGATAAATACGGTAAAGAAAGGGATATAGTTAAACTTCCTTGTCCAAAACTAGTAGAGCTTATTGAATCAGGGATTATAGAAGGGGAAGCTGTTTTAGACAGTATCAGAGATTGTTTTCAAGGAATAGATATTGATGAAGCTTCTGCAATAGTTTTAGGCTGTACACACTATATTTTTTTAAGGGATAATATTAAAAAGTTTGTTGGAGAAAAGGTTCGTGTTATTGATGGAAATAAAGGAACTGCCAGACATTTAAAAAATGTATTGAAAGATAAAAAACTATTGAACGATACTGAAAAGGATGAAATTTTACTAGATATATTTAACTCTAAGGAAGAAAAAGAAATAATAGATCTTTCAAAAAAGCTGCTTTTATTTAGTTTAGAAAAGTTGAATTTTTAATCTTTGAGATAGTATTCACTGTATTAAACCCAGATTATTCATAGAAACTTCAAAACTTTGCTGCGTCCTTTTGATTCTAAGACATCCATCAAATTCTTGACGTACCGTAGGGGTATGCCTTCGAACTTGATGAACGCCTTAGAAATCAAAACTACTTGCACCCTTTCAAATTTTCTATGAATAATCTGGGTTAAACATTACAACATTTATAGAAAGGTGCGTAGCATGAAAAAAATATTATCATTTTTGAAATCACTTTTTTTAATGGGAAAAATAAAGGATGAAGACTTATCTTCTTACCTTATTCAATCACATATCATGAAAACTACATCGAATAGATATAGAAAAGAAAAATAATACATAAGTACGTTAAGAGGAGAATCGTTATGGAAGGTATTACTCCAGAAGCTTTGGAGCTTGTCAAAGAAAAGATTAATCAGATAATAAGTGAGAGCTCAGATATAGATGAAAGAGAAGAACAAATAATACGGCTTAGATTTGGACTAGACGAAAAAGGACCAGTTAAGATAAAGGATTTGTCAAAGAAATTCGATATAACACCTAGAAAAATGAAAATAGAGGTTGATGCATTAGAAAAGAAGATATTTAATAAATTAAAAAAAACGTTATAAAGGGCTGTCTGACTTTGAGACAGCTCCTTGATTTTTGCTTAGGAACTCAAATATTTTTTGACCCAAATTGCATACATTAAACCTCGTAAATTCAAATAACACAGAGAATTATCAACTATTACCAGTAAAATTTTGGTATTTGCTTTGATTCTAAAGACCTTAGAGCTTGACATTCAAACGCTGAGAGCTAGGAACTGAGAGCTCTTTGTTCTTAATCCCAAAGATCGATTTTTTCTAAAAGATAAAATAAAACATTCTTAGTTTTAGTGATTACTTGGTCTTCACATCCCATACCGGTCTTTATCTCAGCTTTTTCACCCTTGTAGCTGGAATCTGAAGAGGGTCAGGCTCATTTTTATATTTGAGGATTTACCTTTGTTTGCATTTGTTTAGTACATAATGGGTAAGGAGAAATTCATAATGGAAAAGTTATTTAGCTTAAATAATTCTAAAAGAATGTTTTTGGAAATGTTTAAGTTAGCATTAGCAAATAGTATAATGTTAATAAATATCAGTGTTTTTTTATTAGGAATAATATCATTGTTTAATATTGATTTGTTTAATATTGAGATAGATGAAATAATAATTAATAAATTTAATACTTCTGATGTCATATTTGCTTTATTAATATCGCCTGTAATTGAAGAATTTTTATTTAGAGAACTATTATTAAAAGAACTTGCCAATAAGTTTGGTGTAAAAGTTGGACTTATAATAAGTTCAATAATTTTTGGTATTATTCACCCAGGAGCTGTTAAATTTTTTGGAACCATTGCTGGATTAATATTAGGGACAACATTACTAAAGTATAACATATTAAAAACTTGTATTTTATTACATAGCTCAATGAATTTGCTAAACATTTTATATCATAACCTATTATCAGAATATTATTTAAATCTATTAATTAAACATCCTATTCTTATTGTAATAATTTCTTTTGTGCTATTTATAATTGCAAGTATATATATATGGAATTATATTGTTTATAATTTGAAGAGGGTCAGGCTTTAAAGATTTAATAATCCGGAGGGTTTGTAATATAATAGTTGTATATTCTTGAGTAGATGATAAAATATAAAGAAAATCATGTATAATCTTTAAAGCCTGACCCTCCTCCCTTACAATTTTTAAAATTCTACACAATAAAGATATAGTCTTAAATATAATCTTAAACTGGAAATGGAAAAAGATATATTAATGCAAATTTAACATATCATAAGATAATATTTAGTCGAATTATCAAAGTGTAGAAAATTAATCTTGATGGACAGGTTAGGCAAGGAAAGAATAAGATACATTGATTAGTTAATAATCATATATGTTACATTGCAATTTAATAAACTTGATTAAGATTTCACTAAATATTCTTACTTGCTATGATATATTTAGTCAAAAAGGGGTGTTTAAATTGAAAGTAATAGGTGAAAAATCAATATCATCATTATTGCATAAATTATTGACTATAAGCATAGTTTTATGGATAATTTCAATACCCATAGCATTATATGATTTATATTCTGCTACCGATAATATAATTATTTATAAACTTGGTGCACTAAAGTTTGAATTTAAAAAGTTTAATAACGTATCATTAGAGACGGGTGAAATAATTCTTACTGTTATTTTATTATTTATATTATTTCAGGTAAGAAGGATTTTGAAAAATTTTTCAAATGGAAAGGTTCTACTGTATGATAATGTCAAAGCGATGAGATGGATAGGAGCTGGGTATATATTTTACAAATTTGCTGAAATTTATAAGAATATAATAGCAGGACAATTGCTAGAAAAAAATATTGATTTAATCAATGGTTCAGTAACAGTTTATACATTTTATTTTAATGTATATATTTTATTTGTAGGAATACTTATATTTGTATTTGCAGAGGCATATAAAATTATAATTGAGAAAGCAAAATAGAATATGCAAGCGATGAGACCGTTAGAAATAGAAGCGATGGGACGGTTCTTGAAGGGTTCAATCGGAAGTTTTGCACACGAAAAAGGCTAGAACTGAAGGGGGTCATTTAGTTTCAAAGGTATGGAATGATAAATAATTGTTTTAAATTACGTGTTCTAGCCTGACCCTCCTCCCTTAAAATGATGGAGGTTAATGGTGGAGGTGCAGGTGAAGTTGTTGATGCGTTAACAGGTATTGTTGGAATTGCATTAGCACCAGCTTATGCTGCAGCAACAGGTGATGTTGGAGGAGCAGTTGATATAGTTTCAACAGGAATAGATTTAATTGATAAAGCTGTTGAAAAGGCTAGAGAAGAAAACACTACCACAATAGTTGATGAAA
>DAOUPR010000145.1 GCA_030626065.1 Clostridium sp.
CTTTTAATAAGATACTTATAAAAGCTTCTTAAAGTCACTAATAATCTAACAATAGTACTATTTGCTTTTCTCTGTTTTCTTAAATGTTGAACATATGCCATAACAGTGTAAGTATCAACATCCTTAAAATCCATTTCATTAGTTTCTAAGTATTCATAAAATTTTACAATATCTCTTTTATATGCACTTATTGTATTTTCTGCTAGATTTCTTTTTTTTAATGAGTGCAAAAATTCAATAATTAATTTATCCATAAGTTTCTCCACTGATTAACTCTTAGTCTTTATACTTCTAAACTAAAAATTTCATTATATTTGGTGCTATGTACGCTTCAAAGAAAAACCCAATAAACATAATTAATGTAATTATCAAAAAGCTAATAGTATAAGAAGTCACTGAAGAAATCACACTATTTTTGCCACTTTTATAGGAATTCTTATTTAGTAATTTTATTGAAAAATCCATAGCAAACACAGAACTGATTACTATACAAGGTAAATAAATCAGATTCTGAGGTATTATATTTATTACAGCTAACCATATCCCTTTTGTTCCCATCTGATTCAATACAAAACCAATTGAAAAACCAAAACTAAATCCTTTAAATAAATTAAGCAATAAAATAATTGGCGTTCCAACAATGGTTAAACCTAAAAACCATATAATTATAATTATAAGTAAATTATTTTTAATGGTTTGTAAAAATATTTCATTGCAACTTATATTAGCATCTTTCAATTTGTTGAAAAAGTCTAATATATAATTACATAAATCCGTTTTTTCATAAATACCCATGTATTTTACTGAATAAATTCCTAATACAATTCCAGTACAAAAACATATCAAAGTAATTATATACAAGAAAGTATTTTCCTCAAATTTGTCCCGTAAATTTAAATTAATTTTTATGCTATTCATTTCTATCCTCCTTAAGTTAACATTAATAGTATATATGTTTAAATTAAGGAGAATATTCAGAAATACTTTATAAATACGCCATTATAGCAATAGTTTTTGCATCAATGATTTCACCAGATTTAATTTTTTCTTTTAGTTTATTTAAAGAATATTGATGAACCTTAATAAATTCATCATCATCCCCACCTATTTTACCTTTATACAAATCCTCTGCTTTATATAGGTATATATATTCATTTGTATAGCCAGGAGAAGGCGCTATCTTACCGAGAAAAGTCATTTTTTTTGCCTTAAATCCAGTTTCCTCTTCTAATTCTCTTTTGCCGCATTCTTCAGGATTCTCATTTTTTTCTAGTTTTCCTGCTGGAATCTCTAAAATAGTAGTATTTAATGGACTTCTAAATTGCTCAACTAATAGAACTTTATCATTTTCATTTAAAGCTAAAATAGCTACCCCCCCAGGATGTTTTACAATTTCTCTTTTAGCTTCCTTTCCATTAGGTAATTTTACTATTTTCTCTATTAAGCTAATTATTTTACCTTCAAATTTCAATTCTTCTTTAAGTGTAATCTCATTTATATTCATTATTCCTCCGTAATTAACTCACTTTATTTTGTAATCTCAATTTGTCAGCTACCATAGCTATAAATTCTGAATTTGTAGGCTTTCCTTTGCTGTTGTGAACAGTATATCCAAATATTCTATTAATTGTATCAACCTGTCCTCTTGCCCAAGCAACTTCAATAGCATGTCTAATGGCTCTTTCTACTCTACTTGCTGTTGTATTATATTTTTTTGCAATTGAAGGGTACAACTCCTTTGTTACAGCTGATAATAATTCAATATCATTTACAACCATAGTTATTGCATCTCTTAAATACATATATCCCTTAATATGTGCAGGAACCCCAATTTCATGAATTATATTTGTTATTTCTTGTTCTAAATTCATTGGTTCATTTCTTGGTGTAGAAACTATAGATGAAGTGTCTCTTCTAACTTCTCTTCTATATCTAGTTTCTTCTACATCTATTGAATTATTAAACATTTCTCTTATTCTTTTTATAAATATATCCATATCAAAAGGCTTTACTACATAATAATCAGCTCCAAGAGTAATTGCTCTTTGTGTTATTTTATCTTGCCCCACAGCTGATAAAACAATAACTCTAGGCACAGGATTTATATCCATAGTATTAAGTTTTTCTAATACTCCAAGACCATCCAAATGTGGCATTATAATATCAAGCACAACTAAATCAGGTTTTTTTTCTTTGATAAGTTCAATAGCTTCTAACCCATCCTTGGCAACCCCAATTACATTAATATCTCTTTGGTTTAATAAATAGTCATTCAAGATGTTACAAAATTCCTTATTATCATCTGCAATAATAACATTAATTTTACTATTTTCCAAAATTATCTCCTCCTTTAAATTCCATATCTTTACATATTCTATATTCGACAAAACTCTAATGAATCCTTCAATAAAAAATCAAAAAAACAAAAGATAGCATCACTATCTGTTATTTTACTACTTTTTTGAATTTTTTTCTAGTTATTTTATTCTATACCAGCTTCAGTTATCATCCATTCTATATAAATACCATAACCAACATCTGGTTTATTAATTAGAACATGTGTAACAGCTCCAACTATTTTTTCATTTTGAATGATAGGGCTTCCGCTCATTCCTTGCACAATTCCACCTGTTTTTTTAAGTAAATCTTCATCTGTTACTTTTATAATCATACTTTTAGAGCCAGGTTCATCTTGGTTTAATAATTTTTGTATCTCTATATCGTAATACTTAGGTTCATTACCAGCTATAGTAGTTAAAATCTTAGCTGGTCCTTCTACAATCTCTTCTTTAAATCCTATTTGTAAAGGTTTTATAGTTGATGTATTAAGTTTTTTATTAAAATAACCATATATGCCGCAATTTGTATTCTTGTTAACAGAACCTAAGACTTCATCCTCTAGAAAAATCCCTCTAAGTTCTCCTGGGTTTCCCTTTTCTCCCTTTTTACAATCGATTATTGTTGAAGAATATATGCTACCTTTTCCTACATTAAGTATAGTACCTGTATCAATGTCCGTTATGGGATGACCAAGTGCACCATAAACACCATTTTTCTCATCATAAAAGGTTAAAGTACCTACTCCAGATGTAGAATCTCTTACCCATAACCCAATTTTAAATTTACTATCTTTATTGGACTTTATCGGCTGTATTTTTTTTGTGAAACTTTTATTATTTCTTTCTATTTTTATTTCCACACTTTGACCTTCTAAATTATCTATTTTCTCCGCCAAATCATATGCATCAATTATTTTTTCATTATTAATTCTTAGAATAGTGTCTCCTATATTAATTCCTGCTAAAACAGCCGGACTTGAATTAAGTCCTTTTTCATTTTTTATTTCACTTATTCCCACAACTAGAACACCTTCAGTAGACAATTTCACTCCTATCGGTTGTCCTCCAGGAAAAATTTTCATATTTTTATTTCTTTTAACTCTTGTGGATTTTGTAGTTGCTGTAGACCTATAAATAGCCCCTCCGCTAATTACTGAAATTTTTTGTGAAGTATCATCTACAATAGATTTCATCTCAAATAGTTTGGCATCAACATTAAAACTTAGTTTATTATTATAGAACTGGATGCAAAATATAGAAAAGAAAACTATGCATATTATGCAACATTTTTTTTTCATCATTTGATTACCTCCTGCATAACATACTTGCCTCAATATTAACTTTCCCATTGTGAAATATATTATTCTATATTGAAATAACCATAGTTTTTAGATATTTAAAATTAAATTAAAAAAAGCTATATTAACTAAAATATAGCTTTTTTTAATTTAATTTTTTATTTAATTTTTATTTTTATTTCATTTGCCATAGTAATCATTTCTCGTGCATTTTGCACTGTAAGATTAGTTATCTGAGTTCCTCCGATCATTTTGGCAATTTCATTTTCTTTATCAGAAATATCTAAATTATAAATTTCTGTTCTAGTAATTTTTTCTTTGATAATTTTTTCTACTTTATAATGATTATCTGACATACATGCAATCTGAGGAAGATGTGTAACACAAAAAACTTGATGTGATTTCGAAATTTTATACATTTTTTCAGCAACTCTTTGAGCAGTTCTTCCACTTATCCCAGTATCTATTTCATCAAATATTAAAGTTGGTATATAATCTTTATCCGCAAAAACTACTTTTAAAGATAACATAATTCTTGATAATTCACCACCTGAAACAACTTTTTCTAATTGATATAATGGTTGCCCAGGATTTGTTGAAATTTTAAATTGCACTTTATCTCCACCGTTAGCATAGAAGTTTTCTTCATGTATAACAGCTATTTCAAATTTTGATTTTTCAAGCCCTACATATCTTAGTTGCTCTATTATCTCTATTTCAAGTTTCTTTTTTATTATTAATCTAGACTCATAAATATCTTTAGATACTTTCGCCAGTGCTCGAATTAAGATATCCTTTTTTTTCTGTAATTCTTCAATTATTTCTTCACTATTATTTATATCATTATATTTCTTTTCAATTTGATCTTTAAAACCTAGTATCTCATCTATTGTGCTTCCATATTTTCTTTTTAATGACTCTATTTGAAATATTCTGCTATTAATAAAATCAAGCTCATTCTGGTCGTATCTTATATTGCTTTTCACGTCACGAATTTCATCTACCGCTTGTTCAATATTATAATATGCATCCTCTAATAACTTTAAAGTTGAATTAACTTCACCAAAAATACCTTTAATAGAGTTAATTTCATACAATACTTTTCCAAGATTATCATAGACAGACATATTCATTTCAGAATTCTCGTGCAATAGTGTAAAACTACTTTCTAAAGAAGTACTGATTTTCTCAAAATTTGATAAAATTTTATATTTTTCATTTAAATCTACATCTTCATCAATTTTTAAATTTGCTTTATTTATTTCTTCAATTTGGAATTGTAAGTAATCTTTTAATTTTTCATTCTCTGCTTTATTTTCTTGCAAATTTCTTAATCTATTATTTATCTCTTGTAATTCTTTATATTTCTCTTTATATATAATTAAATCCTTTTTAATCAAATCTTCTCCGTATTTATCAAGAAGAAAAAGATGATTTTCATTATTTAAGAGATGTTGGTTTTCGTGTTGACCATGAATATTTAATAAACCCTCGCTTATTTTTTTTAAATCATTTACTAAAACTGTTTTACCATTAATTTTAGCGATACTTTTACCTGATGGATGAACTTCTCTAGAAATTATCAATACCTCTTCAACTGAGAAATCTTTCTCAATTAATAATTTTTCAGTTTTTTTCGGTAAATCATCAAAAACAACTTCAACATAAGTCTTTTGATCATTAAATTTAATTAAATCTCTCTTAACTTTACCACCTAAAACAAAATTTATAGCATCAATCAAAATGGACTTCCCAGCTCCAGTTTCACCTGTAAGAATATTTAAGCCACTATCAAAAGTAATACTTAAATCTTCAATTAACGCAAAATTTTTAATATTCAAAACCAGCAACATATTTATCACCTTTTTATTTTATTTATTCTATTTTGCTTGAATTTTCTTCATTTTTTTCACAATTTCAATAGCTTTTTCATTATTAAGACACATTATAAAAATATTATTATCACCCGCAATGGTTCCTGCTATTCCTTCAAAATTCAATGAATCAATTGCTTCAGCTGCAGCATTTGCTGAACCAGTTAAAGTTTTTACAACTACAAAATTATTAACATTTTGAACTGTAGTTACAGTTTGCTTAAATATGTTCATTAATTTATTTGAAATTGTACTTTCCATAGGCGCAATAGTTGCATATTTATATGTCCCTTTATCTGTTAAAACCTTAATTAATTTTAATTCTTTTATGTCCCTCGAAACAGTTGCTTGAGTAATATCCATACCTAACAATTTAAGTTCTTCTGCAAGTTCCTCTTGTGTTTCGATATTTTTTGTACTAATTATTTCTAATAATTTTGCTTGTCTTTCAAGTTTCATTTTACATCTCCTTTTAGGTTAGAATAACTTTTTCTTAAGTATTCTATAGTAATTATATCCATTTAACGTAACAATCTTACATTTATATTGAGATTTTTCAATAATAATTTTATCATATTTATCTAACCTTGAGCAAATATGTCCATCTATCGCTAATACAGAATCATTGCTATTTGAAGAAAAATCAATTTCAATTTTATTTTTTTCATTCACAATAATACTTCTACTTTGCATTGAATGCGGACATACAGGAGTAATACATATTAGAGATAGGCTAGGGTCTATAATTGGACCTCCTGCCGAAAGAGAATATGCTGTTGACCCAGTAGCTGTCGATACTATTATACCATCAGCAAAATAACTAGCGAATAGTTTATCATTGATTTTAAGGTCATACTTAAAAACACATGGAACTAAATCTCTAGAAACAACAATTTCATTTAAGGCATAAAAAATTTTTTTTGTCTTATTTTTTTCTAAAACGCATTCCAACAACATTCTTTCTTGAATATAGTAATTTCCTCTGCAAATATCTACTATACCTTTTTCAATATCATCTATTTCCATACTTGCTAAAAAACCTAAATTACCAAAGTTAATTCCAATAATAGGGATGTTCTTAGTTCCTATTTTTTTCTGCACTCGAAGAATTGTTCCATCTCCACCTAACACAACTAATAACTCAGTATTTTCATCTAAGTTTTCAATTCCAATAGAATCATCAAATACTTTAATAGTAGGAGAATCTAAATTCTTATTAAAAAGATCAATAATTTTTTGTACAATAGAATAATCTTTAACTTTTTCCCTGTTTACATTAATTGCAATATTTCTCATTATTAATCACCTAATTTGCTTTTTCATGTGCTAATTTAACAATTTTATCAATTATTGATTCATCAAAATCTTTATTTTCAGTACACTCATTTGTCTTATTAAAATAAACTAGATATTCTATATTCCCTTCTGGTCCTTTTATAGGAGAAAACTGAATACCTTTTATTGTGCAATTCTGTTGAATCAAGAAATTTACTATCTTTTCTATTACTTCTTTATGAACTTTTGTATCTCTAACAACACCTTTTTTACCAATTTTATCTCTTCCTGCTTCAAACTGAGGTTTAATTAAAGCAACCACTTCTCCATCTTCATTCAGTAGATTTAATAATGCAGGAATAATTTTTGTAAGAGAAATAAAAGAAACATCTATGCTTGCAAAATCAATTTTCTCACCAATATCATCTACTTTTAAATATCTTGCATTAGTTCTTTCCAAAACAGTTACTCTTTCGTCTGTTCTTAATTTCCAAGCAATTTGACCATATCCTACATCAATTGAATAAACTTTATTAGCTCCATTTTGCAGCATACAATCAGTGAAACCGCCTGTAGATGCCCCTATGTCAGCACAAATTTTGTTTTTCAGCCTAATATCAAAAGAATCAATTGCTTTTTCTAACTTAAAACCACCTCTACTAACGTATTTCATTTTTTTACCTTTAAAAATTATTTCTGCATCCACTGGTATCTTAGTACCACATTTATCTTCTCTATTTCCATTAACATAAATTTCACCAGCCATAATACTTACTTTTGCTTTTTCTCTAGAATCAAATAAATTATTATTAACTAA